>JACQQT010000099.1 GCA_016206815.1 Candidatus Omnitrophota bacterium
ACCATTCTGCCGGCAAGATGCAAAATGGTACCGTCGCCCCCCAGGCACACACACAAATCAGATCCGGCAATGATTTTTTCAATGGGAATTTCGGCTTCATCCAATACTTGAACGTTCCGTCTGAGAAGCCACTGGCGCAATGCGTCGCGAAGTTGCGCCGCATTGGGTTTGGTGGGATTGGTAATAATACCAACGCGGCGGACGGATGATAAACTTGTCATCGGCCTACGTGGGAATTTCTTGGCTCAGGTGAGTGCCGGACCGTATTGTTTCCAACATGGTCTTTGCCATTTTCTCACTGGATAAACCAAACCTCTCCAGCAGCTTTTCGCGGGAACCGTGTTCGATAAATTCGTTGGGAAGCGCAAACCGCCTCACTTGAACGTCCCGAATATCCTTCCGCTCCAGAAACTCGAGCACCTTTGAACCAAAACCGCCTCGAAGCACATGTTCCTCAACGGTAAACAGGAACCGGGTTTTTTGGACGGTTTCCAAAATTAATTTTTCATCCAAGGGTTGTGCAAAGCGGAGATTCAGAATCGTTGCTTCGATCCCCTCAGAAGCCAACAACTCCGCCGTTTTCAGACAGGGTTCGATCATGCTTCCCAAAGTCAAAATGGCCAAATCGCCTCCTTCTCTCAAAACTTCCCCCTCCCCAATTTCAAAGAGTTTGGTCGGACCCTTGGCCCCCAAAGGAATGATGCCTCTCGGATAACGAATCGTAAATAGGTGGGGATAATCAACGCCCAACTTCAACATCTGGAATAATTCTGCGCTATCCTTGGGTGCTCCGATCACGGCATTGGGAATATGGCCCAAATAACTGATATCAAAAACACCGTTGTGGGTCGCCCCATCCGCGCCGACCAAACCGGCTCGATCCATACAAATGGTAACGTTCAACCTTTGGAGCGCAACATCGTGGATCAGCTGATCCTGAGAACGCTGTAAGAAAGTGGAATAAATCGCACAGACCGGCTTCAAACCGCCCTTCGCCAGCGCGCCCGCAAACGTGACGGCATGCTGCTCCGCGATTCCGACATCAAAAAACCGATCCGGAAACTCCTTCGCAAATTTGTCCAATCCGGTTCCGGACGGCATCGCGGCAGTAATCGCTACAATCTTCTGATCTTCGCGCGCAAGCTGCGTAATGGCTTGAGAAAAAGCCTGCGTATACGTCATTTCGCCTTCTTTTTTGGCCTCAGACGGGCTTTTGATTTTCGCGCCGGTTTTGATGTCAAACGGCGTCACCCCATGCAAACACTCGGCGTCTTTTTCGGCAAACTCATAACCTTTCCCTTTTTGAGTCACAATATGAAGCAAACACAGATCGTTAATCTTCGTGATATTATCAATCGTTTTCACCAGCCCCGTCACGTCATGGCCGTTCACCGGACCGAAATATCGAAAACCCAACTCCTCAAAAATGATCCCCGGCACCAACAAATGTTTGAAACTCTCAAAACCGTAATCGGCAAGTCTTCGCAAGCGCGGGAAATGTCTGAGTTTTTTCTCCACCTCAGCCCGAATCCGGTTGTACAACGGATTCGTAATGACCTGATTCAAATATTTGCTGATAGCGCCCACGTTTTTTGAAATCGACATTTCATTGTCATTCAAAATAATCAGCATCCGCGTTCCCAACTGCCCCGCATTGTTTAACGCTTCATAGGCCAACCCTCCGGTGAGGCCGCCGTCGCCCACCACCGTCACCACTTTTTCGTCTCCGCCCGTTAGATCCCGCGCTACGGCAAGACCCAATCCTTGAGAAATCGCGGTGCAAGCGTGCCCGACGATAAATTGATCGTGCGGGCTTTCAAACGGAGACGGAAAACCGCTTAACCCATCCGCCTGACGAATGGTATTCAACCGGTCCCGCCTGCCGGTAATCATTTTGTGAACATAGGCTTGATGCCCGACGTCCCAGCAAATTTTATCGTGAGGCGAACGAAGCACATAGTGAAGCGCTACATTTAATTCTACGCCGCCGAGACTTGCACCGAGATGCCCGCCTGTTTTCGAAATGGTTTCAATCAAAAAGGTGCGGTACTCTTGGCACACCTTGGGTAATTCCAAAAGCGGAACCCGCTTGAGATCGTCCGGAGAATTAATTTGGCCGATATATTTGAATTGATTCATGGGCTAAAACGTGCGGGAATGACAATGTTCGCACACGGGTTTAATTCCTATCTCGGCCGCGGTCTAAAACAAAATCCGTCATTTGGATTAAGTGTAAATTCTGGTCGAAACCTTTTAATGCTCTCTTAGCTTTTGCGATCGCTTCGCGGGCTTTTTCTCGCGCTTCGTGGGCACTCATCAAGCGCAGGTAACCATCGGCATCCAGTATATCATCTACGATTTGGAAAGCGAATCCCAAATATTCGCCGAATTTAAGGATGTGGGCTTCCGTTTTTGGATCCGCCCCGGCCACAATTGCCCCCGCCAAACAGCTTATTTTAATCATCTGGCCTGTCTTCTGAATGTGAATTGCATCCAGTGCCGGAAGATCCAAATCGCGGCCTGCCGCAAAAAGATCCATCACTTGCCCGCCCACCATTCCAAAGGTACCTGCCGCTAGCGCCAGCCGGGTGAGCAAACGGTGTACTTTCTTGCTGTCTCGAAGCTCTCCCAGCAGATGAAACGCTTGCGTCAGGAGCGCGTCCCCTGCCAAAAGCGCAATTGCTTCGCCAAATTTTTTGTGGCAAGTCGGCTGCCCGCGCCTTAATTCATCGTTATCCATGCATGGCAAGTCATCGTGAACCAACGAATAAGCATGGATCAATTCGATCGCGCAAGCCGGAATCAGCGCTTCTTTCGGATCACCCCCCAGCATATCAGAAACCGCTAAACACAACAGCGGGCGGATTCGTTTTCCTCCGTTTAAGACGGAATAACGCATGGCTTCATGGATTTTGCTGAGGTGCTGTGAAGGTTTCGGCAAAAACCGATCCAACGCCTGCTCAATTTTTGCCGCATGCTTTTTAAAATAAGGGCTCGTTAGTTTAGAGTAAAAGTTCATTCCCCGCCGCATCCGAATCTTGAACCGGACTTTTCGTTTTTTTACGTTCCTTTTTTCGCGGACTTTTTGCGTCCTCCGCGCTTGTATTCAACGCCTTCGTTAGGGTCTCGATCTTTGTTTCGGCCTCAGTCAATTTTTGGGTGCAGAGACGAGAAAGCTTGACGCCTTCTTCGTATTTCTTGAGCGCGTCCTCAAGCGGCATATTGCCGCTTTCTAAATCTTCAACGATTTTCTCAAGCTGCTCCATCGCTTTGTCAAACTTTAACTCAGACTCCATGGCTAAACTCCTACTTCCGTAATTTTGGATTTGATTGAACCTGTTTTGACCCGCGTTAGAATCGTCTCACCTGCCTTTAACCGCTTAATTTCCTGAACCAAATTTCCTTCGTGATCGAATGTGATGCTGTAGCCGCGTTTCAAAATTCCAAGCGGGCTTAACGTTTCGAGTTTTCCCGCCAAATTCCGGAACGACTGCCTTTTCTCTTGAATGATTCCCTTCAAGTAATTCTGCATTTGCCGGAGAAGTTCGTCCGCGCGTTGAGATAATTGATGAACATAAACCAACGGCTGGCGAAAGGTATAACTTTCCTTGAGATGATCCAGTGCCTCGCGTTTGGAGGCCAAAAGCGTCGTCATGGCGTTCTGTATGCGCTGACGGCCATGGCGAAGCCGCTCGCGAAGTTCATCCCAATTCATCACCACTTTCTCGGCGGCCGCGGTCGGCGTATGGGCCCGAAAATCAGCTACAAAATCTGCAATGGTCCAATCCACTTCATGGCCGACTGCCGAAATCGTCGGAATATGAGACCGTGAAATGGCCCGGGCAACCGGCTCTTCGTTAAATGCCCAGAGATCTTCCAAGCTTCCTCCTCCGCGCCCGACAATCACCACGTCCAGTCGGCCTCGCCGGTTCAATTCGTCAATGGCGTCTTCAATCTCTTGAGCGGCTCCTTCTCCCTGAACGCGAACCGGATAAAGCAGGATATGAAGTCCGTATGTTCGCAGGCGGAATATTTTGAGCATATCGTGAATGGCGGCTCCGGTGGGTGAAGTCACGATACCGATTCGCCTGGGATAAACCGGAATGGGCTTCTTCCGTTCAGCCGAAAATAATCCTTCCTTTTCAAGGCGCTCTTTCAGCTGCAAAAAGGCGAGTTGGAGTGCGCCCAATCCTTTGGGTTCCATCCGCTGGACATAGATTTGATATTGGCCCCGCTGGTCATAAACCGAGATTCGTCCAATACAAATCACCTGTAACCCATCACGAGGTTCAAACTTTAAAAATTGATTGGCATTTGCAAAAAATACGGCGCTGATTTGAGCGGATTCATCTTTTAACGTGAAATAAATATGGCCCGAGCTGTGCCGCTTAAAATTGGACACCTCTCCTTCAATCCAGATGGCCTGGAATTGAGATTCCAGAAGCGAACGGATCTGGCGGGTAATTTCGCTGACTTTATATATTTTTTGGGTTCCGACCCTCTCAGGAGCGAGAGGCGTCATTGAGTTTCTCATGAATTCGTTGGATTGATTTTGCCCGGCCGGTTTGAACTTCTATTTCAATGAGAGCTCCCGAAAGCCGCACATCCTCGGAAGCAACTTCCATCGGCCCCGGCATTTGAGTTTTGAATTTATGAAGGACCTGCTCGATGTCCCGGCCCAGCACGGAACGGTAGGGTCCGCTCATCCCCAGCTCGGTCATATAGGCGGTTCCCTTCGGCAAAATCGATTCGTCTGCCGTTTGAACATGCGTATGCGTCCCGTAAACTGCGCTCACCCGGCCGTCCAAAAACCAGCCCATGGCTATTTTTTCAGACGTTGCTTCCGCATGAAAATCCACCAAAATAACAGGCGTTTGTGATTGAAGGGATTTTAAAACAGACTCCATGGCCTGAAAAGGACAATCCACACTTTGAAGGAAAACGCGCCCCAGTAAGTTGACCACCGCTGCCTTCGCACCATTTTGTGTGGTCACAACCGTAAACCCATGTCCCGGCGTCCCTTGCGGATAATTCAGCGGCCTCAGGACGGCAGGATTTTCTTCGACTACCAAAGCAGCTTCTTTCTTCTTGAAAATATGGTCGCCTGAGGTAATAACGTCAACCCCGTTGGAAAGAAGCTCCTCAACGGTTTCGCGTGTTACGCTGGATCCGCCCGCTAAATTTTCTCCGTTCACAACCACCAGATCAATTTCGTGCTGGAGACGGAGTTTTGGAATCAGCTTTCGACAAGCTGTGCGGCCCGGCTTTCCGACCGTATCACCAATGACCAAAACTTTCATGAGTTCTGCCATTCGATCCCTTCTTATCGGTTTGAAATCACGCGATCGACGGGAACATCCAAATTGCCGACCGGAGTCGCTTCAAACAACTGAAAATCAAATGCCAAGCCGAAACGCTTGACATGACGGGGCAGCCGTTTGAGAAATCGATCGTAATATCCTTTGCCGCGCCCCAGACGGTGGCCTTCGCGATCAAACGCAAGGCCCGGTACCAACACCAAATCCAAGCGATTTAAATCAAAAGGACGGACCAAATCTCCGTGCGGCTCTAAAATTCCGTAAGCGCCCCGCACCAGATCTTTTTTCCAATCATGGATTTCGACTGAAACCAAAGTCTCATTTCTTCGATCGACCCACGGAACGACAACGCATCTTTTTTTTCCGCAAAGTTCCTTCTCAAGAAGCGGCAATGTGTCAACCTCACTCGACAAAGAAACGTAAAACATGACCGCCTTACTGCGCTTAAAATCCGGCGTTTCTTGAAGGCGTTTTGAGATCAAATCACTTTTCAAATGCCTTGCCTCTTGAGGCTGGCCTTTCAGCTTTTCAAGAATCAACCGCCTAAATTTAGCCTTTTGATCATCAATGTCCATTGTGGCTACCTTTTCCAACCAGAAAAAATGCGGCCATCGGACACGTCGCTCCTTAGAAGTGCCGATGCCGTACTTGATTCAACCAGAATCAAGTGCCCCTAACTGGACTCGAACCAGTCTCCCCGGCTTAGGAGTCCGGTGCTCTTTCCACCTGAGCTATAGGGGCGAACTACCCATTTTTTTAATTTATGACTTTCGTCCCAATACCAACAACCCACTTCTTTTCCTTAATCCGAACGTTGGCATAGGGGCGCCAAGGGAGGTTAATACCGAATCAAAGAATGGATTGGATAATTTTTGAGACGCTCGCGGCCTTTTAAAAACGTAAGCTCTACCAAAAACGCCAGACCCAAAACAGTGCCCCCCAATTTCTCAACCAACTGAATCACCGCTTCCGCGGTTCCTCCCGTCGCAAGCAAATCATCCACAATGATTACCTGCGTTCCTGCCCGAACCGCATCCAGGTGCATTTCAAGCGAGTCTTCACCGTACTCCAACACATAAGATACCGCTTCCTTGGCTGCCGGCAGTTTTCCCTTCTTCCGAACCGGAACAAAACCAGCCCCCAATTGATAGGCCAACACCGGGCTTAAAATAAAACCGCGGGATTCAATTCCGACCACTTGATCAATTTTCTTGGTCTTAAAATTTTCCGCCATCTGGTCGCATGCAAATCGGAGGGCCGGCCCGTTTTTGAGAAGCGGCGTAATGTCTTTGAAAATAATTCCTTTCTTAGGAAAATCCGGAATATCGCGGATGAATTGCCGAAGATTTTCTAAATTCATGCTTCCCCTAGCGGACATAGTCTTCAAGTTTTTCCTCCTTCAGTTTTAACATGTGGCGAATTTTTTTAATCGCCGCCATTTCAATTTGCCGGACACGTTCCCGGGTTACGCTAAATTGTTTCGCCGTATCTTCCAGCGTGTGTGGTTCGCTGCCTTTTAATCCAAAACGCAGGACCAAAATTTGCCGCTCCCGTTCGTCGACGAAATTAAGCAATTGATCAATCCGCTGCCCTTCAAAGAGCCCTTCGATGTTTTCCATGGGAGAAGTGGTTGTTTCATCTTGGATCAAATCCATCATTTCAGCAGAGCCGTCTAAACTGATCGGCGCATTCAGCGAGCCGGGCTGGGACGCTATTCTCTCAAGTTCTTTCACTTTCTCGACCGGAATTCCCATCACATCCGCTATTTCTTTCGCCGTCGGAAGCCGGGAAAGTTTTTGGACTAAACTATCTCTTAACTTCCGCCATTTTGAAAGCGTATCAAACATATAAACCGGAACGCGGATGGTCTTTCCCTGGTTGGACAAAGCGCGCATAATGCCCTGCTTAATCCACCAAGAAGCATACGTTGAAAACCGATATCCTTTTCGGTAACTGAACTTATCCACGGCACGCATTAAACCGATATTGCCTTCTTCCACCAAGTCAGAAAACGGCAAGCCCAAGTTGGCATAACGCTTTGCAATGCTGATGACCAAACGCAGATTGGAGCGGATCATCTTTTCTCTGGCTTCTTTTGCGCCGGCCAGATTTAAATTAATCTGTTTGGCAAGAGCGATTTCTTCTTCCGGAGTCAGGAGAGGAATTTTCTCGATCTGCTGGAGATAAATCCGCATCGGCGTTTTATCGAGCGTTGCTTCTTCGCCGATTTCTTCTTCCTCGTAGGACCGCCTTAATTTTGCTTTAGCGGTCTTTTCCTTTTGCGAGGGGTTCACCCGAGGCACTTTTTTGGCAGGGGGGGCAAAACGATTTTTTTTCCGTTTAAGCTTTTGACGGCCCGACGCGGATTTTTTTTTCGTTCGTCCCCGGTGTTTAGGTTTTCTCTTCTTTTTTACCATTCAATGGAATCAGCTCTTTTTCCTGAGAGCGGCTTGCGCGGCCGCCAACCGGGCAACCGGCACCCGATAAGGCGAACAACTCACGTAGTTCATTCCAACATTATGGCAAAATTCGACGGAAGAAGGATCTCCGCCGTGTTCTCCGCAAATTCCGACTTTCAGATCTTTGCGAACCTTGCGTCCGCCCTCGATTGCCCAGCGAATCAAGGCGCCAACGCCTTCCTGATCCAGGCTCTGAAACGGGTCTTTCTCGAGAATGCCCTTCTCCAAATAATCTTTCAAGAACATTCCCGCGTCATCCCGCGAATAACCAAACGTCATCTGGGTCAGATCGTTTGTGCCGAAAGAAAAAAACTGGGCTTCTTGGGCAACGTTTCCGGCCACAATGGCTGCGCGCGGAATTTCAATCATCGTGCCGATGGTGTATGCCACCGAAGTTTCCTTTTCCTCAAATACGGTTTGGATGATGCGCTCCATATCTTTCTTGAGCACCGAAAATTCTCTGAGGGTACCGATCAGGGGAATCATAATTTCCGGAATCACCCGGATTCCTTTTTGTTTCATGTTGCAGGCCGCTTCGATAATCGCGCGGGTTTGCATGTCGTAAATTTCCGGATAACTGATCCCCAACCGGCAGCCCCGATGGCCCAGCATCGGATTAAATTCATGAAGCGAGGCCACCTTCTCACGAACTTTTTCAACCGGAATGCCCATCACCCGAGCCATTTGCTGTTGGTTTTCCTGTTCGTGAGGGACGAATTCGTGAAGCGGCGGATCTAAGAGCCGAATCGTCACCGGACAGCCATCCATCGCCTCAAAAATTTGCTCAAAGTCCTGACGCTGGATCGGAAGCAGTTTTTGAAGCGCTTCTTCGCGCTCTTCTTTCGTGTTTGAAAGAATCATCTCCCGCATGGCCGTAATCCGGTCCCCTTCAAAGAACATGTGCTCGGTCCGGCACAAACCGATTCCTTCCGCCCCAAATTTGAGCGCCGTCGCCGCATCTTTGGGTGTGTCTGCATTGGTTCTGACCTTCAACTTGCGAACTTCATCGGCCCAACGCATCAATTTTCCAAAATCCCCGCTCAATTCGGGCTCAATCGTGTTGACGCGGCCCAGATAAACTTCTCCCAACGTCCCGTCGAGTGAAATATAATCTCCCTCTTTCACGATCGTTTCACCGGAGCGAAACTGTTTCTGATGATAATCGATGCGTAAATCTCCGCATCCGGCAACGCAGCATTTTCCCATCCCGCGCGCCACCACGGCTGCATGAGAGGTCATCCCGCCGCGGCTGGTTAAAATTCCTTTTGCCGCATGCATCCCGCCGATATCTTCCGGAGAGGTCTCAATGCGAACCAGAATCACAGGTTCGCCTTTCTCGGTCCACGCCTCGGCATCCTCTGCGTTGAAAACCACTTTGCCGGTTGCGGCTCCCGGAGAAGCCGGAAGTCCTTTTGCAATCTTTTGCTTTTTTTCCTTGGGATCAAAACACGGATGCAAAAGCTGATCCAAGCTGGACGGTGCTACTCGAAGAATCGCTGCCTGTTTTCCGATGAGTCCTTCCTTCACCATTTCAATCGCAACTCTGACCGCAGCATGTGCCGTCCGTTTTCCGTTGCGTGTCTGCAGAAGATAGAGTTTCCCTTCCTGAATGGTGAATTCCATATCCTGCATATCTTTGTAATGCCGCTCCAGCTTTTCCCGGATTTTCGCAAGCTGTTTATACACATCCGGCCACTTCGATTTCAAACCATCCAACGGTTCCGGTGTTCGGATACCGGCAACGACATCCTCGCCCTGCGCATTGACTAAAAACTCGCCGTAAAACCTATTTTCACCCGTGGACGGGTCTCGCGTAAAACACACGCCGGTTCCGGACGTTTCTCCCATATTGCCAAACACCATCGCTTGAACATTCACGGCGGTTCCCAGCAAGCCTCGGATATCATTTAACTCACGATACTTAATGGCGCGCGTATTGTTCCAGGAGCTGAAAACCGCATTGATGGCTTTTGCAAGCTGCACTTTCGGATCGGCGGGAAATTCCTCCTGCGTGTGCTCTTGATAAACTTTCTTGAATTGACGCACGACATCCTTCAGATCATTTGCATTGAGATCCACATCGTTTTTGACCTGTAACTGTTCTTTTTTGGTTTGGAGAATGTGTTCAAACGCTTCGTGGGGAATGTTCATGACGACATTGCCGAACATTTGAATGAACCTGCGGTAAGCATCCCAAGCAAAACGTTCGTTTTCGGTTTTGATGATGAGGCCTTGCACCACATCGGAATTCAGTCCGAGATTTAAGACGGTATCCATCATGCCGGGCATTGAAACGGCGGCGCCGCTTCTGACGGAAACCAAAAGCGGGTTTTCGCGATCGCCGAACTTTGCTCCCATGGCTTCTTCAAGCTTCGTCAGATTTTTTTCGATTTCCTCCTCAAGTCCAACCGGCCACTTTTTCCCCTGCTCATAAAACAAGGCACAGGCTTCTGTGGTAATGGTAAAACCGGCCGGAACCGGGATCCCCAGACGGGTCATTTCGGCAAGGTTGGCCCCCTTACCCCCCAAGAGCTGCTTCATCTGAGCACCGCCGTCGGCTGCGCCATTCGCGAAGAAGTAGACGAACTTTTTCCCTGCTTTTTTCACCTTATTTGATCTTGATTTGGACCGTGATTTAACCATTGTGGGCATTCCTATCTCCTTTCAAAAAAAAGGTTTACAATAATTTCGAAAAAACGAAAAACGGAGTATTTTATCCTATCAAACCCGAAAAATCTAGAGATTTGTTAACAAACAACAAGGGGACAGGTTGCTTTCCCCTGTGTACCCAATAAAGGAAAGCAACCTGTCCCCACTTCTTGGAGAGGTTATGCCGATGTTGCCTTGAGCTGGGATAAATCGGCGCCGCGTTCCGAATAGATTCGATTCACTCGCCTCACGAGCGCCTGACGGTTTGCTCTAATTTTCTCGTCCTCATGATTGACCAGCACACGATCAAAGAAATCGTGTACGGGTTGATAAAATTTATCTCCGTACACTTTTGCCGACCCACTGTAATCACTTTTCTCAAGCATTTGAACGATAACGGGCTCTTCCCGATTCACAAGATCAAACAACCCTTTTTCCGCTTCCTCGCTTAAAAGGTCTGGGTTGATTCGTGCCGCATCATCCTGAATCCCCTTTAATATTCTCGCCGTCCGTTCGGCAACTTTACAAGCGCGGATAAAAGACGCTTCCTCAAGATGCGGGGCCAACTGAATAAACTTTTCGTACACCACC
>JACQQT010000100.1 GCA_016206815.1 Candidatus Omnitrophota bacterium
GGAATATTTGGTAATTGTATCCCTTGAGGAGGGTAAAAATCAATTCGGAAAACTAGGCCGCAACAAATCCGTTGACAGACGCTTGATTATCAAGTAAAAACCGCAGGAGCCAGTCGGATACATCATGCAAAAATTAAAAATCCCTATCATCTTTGCCGCCATCATCATCGGAGCATTCCTTTTCCTGACGCACATCGGATTTACGCGGCCTCAGGTCATCTCAACGGCCATTTTCCTCGTGATTATCTGCGGGACGCTCTTTTACTGGCAGTTTCGCGTCACGTTTGCATTTGCAGGCATTGCCGCGTTGTTGGCGACAAAGCTCCTGGACGTTCCGCACGTGATTGAACATGCCGGCCTGGACATCATTCTATTCTTAGTAGGAATGATGTGCGTCGTCGGCCATTTAGAGGAAACTCATTTCTTTGAATACCTGATCGCAAAAGTGGTCGACCGCGTCGGGCACCATGCGCATCTCTTGATGGGAGTTTTAATGGTCTTTGCCACAATTTCGGCAGCCCTGGTAGACGAAGTCACGTCCATCCTCTTTATGATGGCTACGATGTTTCACCTGACCAAACGTTATCAAGTGAATCCGATCCCCTTCCTATTGATGATTGTCTTTGCCACCAACATCGGCTCAAGCGCCACCGCGGTCGGCAACCCGATCGGCGTGATGATTGCACTCAGGGGGCAGTTGAGTTTCGCCGATTTCCTGAGATGGGCCAGCCCGATTACGGTTGTTTCCATTGCGATTGCGATTCCGCTTTGCTTTCTTTTATTCAAAAAAGAGCTTCACTCCCTTTCCGAACAAATGCAAAAAGAGAAAAAAGAAGAAAGAGAACTTTCCCACGTTCACTTCCGAAAAAAAGATATCGCGATTTCCTGGATCCTCTTTCTCGGAACGATTACCTCTCTGGTGCTTCATCACGCCATCGAAGAAAAATTGGGCCTCGAGAAAAATACGCTTCTGCTGGGAACGGCTCTGGCGGCCGGTTCGATTGCGATTCTGCTGCAGGCCAACAACGCGCGCGAATTTTTCATGAAGCGGGTGGATTGGTGGACGCTTACCTTCTTCATGGCGCTGTTTGCCTCTGTGGGAACGCTCGCCTACACCGGTGTCACGGACCGGATTGCACACGGGATGATTTCGTTTGCGGGCGGAAACGAAACCTTGCTCTTCTTTACTTTCTCCGGCGCCATCAGCCTGCTCACAGGATTTATGGACAACGTCCTGGCGGTCGCAACCTTCATTCCGATTTTGGGCGACATCAAAGCCTCCGGAATTTTCACCTACCATTTTTGGTGGGGAATGCTCTTCGGAGGGACGCTTTACGGCAATCTCACGGTGATCGGAAGCACGGCCAACATCGTCGCGATGGGCATGCTGGAACGCGAGTTCAAGCAGCACATCAAATTTATGGACTGGCTAAAGCCGGGTTTCGTTGTCTCAACGATTACGATCATTGTGGCCCTCATCCTCATCTACTGGCAAATCCCTCTCATGCCGCATTCGCCGGCAGGTCATTGATTCATCAATAACGACTTTTCTTGATCCTGCTTTCCTCATTAGACGAAACCCGAAAAATTGTGTATAATAAGGTGTTTTTCGCCTTATTTACCTCTTATTTTCGAAAGAAAGGCAATCCTTCTTATGTGGACCAAAAAACAATTGCGGGAAACCGTCGAAGCAAAAATGTCGGATTACCTCCTGCTGGCGGTTTCCAACCGCCAGCCGTACAGTCACACCGGCAAGGGAGGAAAGATCGTCTGCCAACGGCAGGCGGGCGGGCTGGTTACGGCTCTGAATCCGGTCATGCAGGCGGTCAACGGCATCTGGGTCGCGGCCGGCACCAGCACGCACGATCTCCGAGCAACGGATCCAAACGGCAAAGTCAGGGTTCCGCCGGAAAATCCTTCGTACACGTTAAAAAGAATATTTCTAACCAAAGAAGAAACAGACCGATATTACTACGGATACTGCAATGAAGGCTTATGGCCGCTTTCCCATCTCGCCTATACGAGACCCTTGTTCCTGGCCTCGGACTGGGAGGCTTACGAGAAGGTAAACCGGGCCTTTGCCGAAGCGATCCTGGAGGAGGTTGGAGACAAACAGGCTTTCGTTTGGGTTCATGATTTTCATCTTGCGCTCGTCGGGAAATACTTAAAAGAAGCGGGCCGGCCCAATATCATTTCCTCACTTTTCTGGCACATTCCCTGGCCAAACGCCGAGATTTTCCGCATTTGTCCGCAGCGAAAAGAAATTTTGGAGGGTCTCTTATCCTACAACCTGCTCGGATTCCAAGTTCGTTATCACTGTGATAACTTTTTAGCCGCCGTCGACCGGGAACTGGAAAGCCGAATCGACCGGGAAAAAACGACGGTCACCTACCAAAATCAAGAAACGCTCATCCGTGCGTTTCCGATCTCGATAGATTCTCAGGCTATTTCGGAGGAAGCTGATTCGGCAGCGGCGAAAGCGCGCTCGGAAGAACTGCGCAACGAGTTGTCGTTGGAAGGCAAGAAACTGATTCTCGGCATCGATCGAATCGACTACACCAAAGGCATCCCGGAACGATTCCGCGCCGTCGACCGCTTTCTGGAAAAATATCCGGAATTCAAAGAAAAATTCGTCCTGTTTCAATTGGGCCAAGTGAGCCGGATTCACGTCCAACGTTACAAAGACCTAAACGACGAACTCAATGCTTTGGTCGAAGAAATCAATTGGAAACATTCCCAAGGCAGCTGGTCGCCCATCGTGTTTACGCGATCCTACATGCCCTATCAGGATATTCTGGCGCTCTACCGGCTGGCCGACATCTGTATCGTGAGTTCGCTCCATGACGGAATGAACTTGGTCGCAAAAGAATTTGTGGCGGCCCGCACTGATTTGAATGGGGTGCTGATTCTCTCCCACTTTACGGGAGCGGCGCGTGAATTAGAGGATGCGCTTTTGATCAATCCGTACGATTACGAATCCTTTGCCGACACGATCGCACAGGCATTCGCCATGCCGCCGGAAGAACGCCAAAGACGCATGGTGAAAATGCGCCAAATGGTCGGGCAGAACAATATTTACCGATGGGCCGGAAAAGTTTTGTCGCAGCTTTTGAAATTCGAATTCCAAGAAACACCGTAATCACAATACCCGATATGTCCAAACCATCCCTGCCGCCGCGATTGTGGAATACCGTCAAAAAACGGAGCGCCCGCGCCCGACAACTCATTTTGCTATTGGATTATGACGGGACCCTGGCAGGCATTGCCCGCAGCCCGCAAGAGGCCGTGCTCAAACCGAAGGCAAGATCCGCCGTCCGGAAACTGGCGGCATCGCCCGATGTGCTCGTCGCCATCGTGAGCGGACGGGCGTTGGAAGACGTGCGCAAACTCGTGCGGCTTCCGAATCTGATCTACGCAGGAAACCACGGCTTGGAATTGAAAGGACGTCTGCTTCGATTCCTTCACCCGAAAGCCAAAACGACAAAACCGCTTCTTAACCTTTTGGGGGAACGCCTGAAAGCCTGCCTCGCACAAATCCCGGGCGCCCGGGTGGAACATAAAAAATTAACCCTCAGCATTCATGACCGGCAGGTACCGCTCAGGAAACGCCGGCAGGTGGAAGCCTTGGTCAGGCAAGAAGTCCTTCCGATTCAGAAAATGGGCAAAGTGAAACTGACGCGCGGAAAATGTGTCTTCGAAATAAGGCCCGATACCGATTGGGGCAAAGGCGCTTTGATTGAGTGGCTCCTCAAGCGAATCGAGACGTCCAAGCACAGAGCGGATTCTCTGGCGATCTACCTGGGAGACGACGAAACGGATGAAAGCGCTTTCCCCGTCATCAATCGAAAGAAAGGAATTTCGATTCTGGTGGCCGGCCGCCCTCAAAAAACAAAAGCCCGTTTTCGTTTAAAATCGCCGAAAGAAGTTTTGACATTTCTGATCCAACTCACTAATCTATCGAAGATACAACAATCCAAAAGATGACAACTGTTGAAGCGCCCAATTCGTTCCATTTTTTTACGCGCGTCCACTTAAGAGAGCTCACGGGGCTTCGAGCGCACAACTTGACCGAACTTCTCGAACACATCAAAACCGTCCCGGGGTCCGTCATCTATCACCATACGCACCATTTTCTCCAGCAGCACCAGCATTTATCGCCGGAACCGCCCAATGATTTCGCC
This sequence comes from Candidatus Omnitrophota bacterium, assembly GCA_016206815.1. Classification (GTDB taxonomy): domain Bacteria; phylum Omnitrophota; class Omnitrophia; order Omnitrophales; family Danuiimicrobiaceae; genus 01-FULL-45-10b. Next base: position 4,182 of record JACQQT010000100.1, read on the forward strand.
TATTGGGCCACCGAGATCCTCAGAAACGAGAGGCTGGGGGAAAAACTTGCCAGCATTGACATTTGCGACTTCCCTGCCATTCGAGAACTTCGAAACCAGTTGATCGAAATTATTGAACATGAACTCAAGAACAAAAAATCACAAACGGAAGCCCCCGAAGGAGACGAGTTTCATTTTATCCGTTCGATCAGTTTCGTTCTGCCCACTCCCTGCGTGGCCC
>JACQQT010000015.1 GCA_016206815.1 Candidatus Omnitrophota bacterium
AGAAGCGCATTTAAAAAAAGCGGGGTGGAAACAAAACCCTCTGACAGACGATACGTTGAAAGATTTCAGAGTCGTTAAAATTACCATGACTACTTTAACCGCGAATGCGCTGAAAGACCATCCGCTCAAACTCTCCGAGGTGGAGCGGTGCAAAAACTTTTTCGCCCTCGGCGTTGTGTTTTGGTTGTATGACCGGACCTTGGATCATACGGTGAATTGGATTCAGAAAAGATTTGCCAAACGGCCGGAAATAGCCAACGCGAACATGGCAGCATTAAAGGCGGGTTATCATTACGCGGATGTCGCGGAGGTATTGCCGACGCAATATCATGTTCCGCAAGCCAAATTACCGCCCGGGACTTATCGTAAGATTACGGGAAACGAAGCAACTGCCATCGGATTTGTGACGGCTGCTCACTTGGCAAGGAAAACTTTGTTTTACGGATCGTACCCGATTACGCCGGCCAGCACGATTTTGCAGGAACTCGCGCGATTTAAAAACTACGGAGTTAAGACGTTCCAAGCGGAAGATGAAATTGCGGCGGTTGGGTCAGCGATTGGCGCGGCCTTTGGGGGGCAAATCGGAGTCACCGGCACCAGCGGGCCCGGCCTTTGTTTGAAATCAGAAGCGATTAATTTAGCGATCATGGTTGAACTTCCGTTGGTGATTGTGAACGCGCAGCGGGGCGGCCCGAGTACGGGAATGCCCACCAAAACGGAACAAACCGATCTTCTGCAGGCTCTGTTCGGCCGGAACGGTGAGTCGCCCATTGCGGTGGTGGCGCCCAAGACACCGTCGGATTGTTTTAAGATGGCCGTGGAAGCGGTGCGAATCGCCGTCAAATATATGACGCCGGTTATTTTTTTATCAGACGGTTATTTGGCGAATGCGGCCGAACCGTGGCAGTTACCCGAGCTGGATCAATTACCCTCAATTGAAATTGTTCATCCCGTTGCCGGCAAAGATCCTTTCCTTCCTTACGCCAGAGATACCGAGACCCTGGCGCGTTCCTGGGCAATTCCGGGAACGCCCGGCTTGGAATATCGGGTAGGCGGATTGGCAAAAGCAGACTTAACGGGCAACGTCAGCTATGACGGCCCGAACAATGAAAAAATGGTGCGTTACCGCGCCGAAAAAATAAAGCGGGTTGCCAATGACATTCCGGATATTGAGATTCATGGACCGTCATCGGGAACATTGCTGGTGCTGGGCTGGGGCAGTACCTTCGGGCCGATTTATCAAGCGGTTCGTGATTTGAAGGAAGCCGGAATTCAAGTGTCTCAGGCCCATTTAAATTATCTGAATCCGTTCCCTAAAAATTTGGGATCTGTTTTAGGCCAATTTAAGAAAGTACTGATCCCCGAGTTAAATTCGGGGCAGCTTCTGATGCTGATTCGAAATGCGTTTCCAAAAACCAATGTGTTCGGCGTCCATAAATTGCATTGCCAGCCGTTTAAGGTTGAAGAAGTGACCAACAAGATTAAGGAATTGTTATGAGTCCGGCTGAAACACCAAAAAAATTGCCTTATACGCGCGAAAGTTTTATTTCAGGACAGGAAGTCCGCTGGTGCCCGGGATGCGGAGATTATTCAATTCTGGCCACGATGCAGCGGACGCTTGCCAAATTTGACCTCCCTAAGGAGAAATATGTTTTCGTCTCCGGCATCGGCTGTTCGAGCCGGTTCCCGTATTACATGAATACCTATGGGTTTCATTCGATTCACGGCCGGGCGCCGACGATTGCGACCGGGCTCAGGTGCGTGAATCCGGAACTTTCGATTTGGGTGATTACCGGCGATGGAGACGGCTTGAGCATCGGCGGAAATCATTTGATTCATTCCATGCGCCGGAATATCAATTTTAATATTCTGCTTGTGAATAACCGGATTTACGGTTTGACCAAAGGACAGTATTCGCCGACCTCACCCATCGGAAAGGTGACGAAGACAACACCGCAGGGATCGATTGATTACCCGATTAATGCGTTGTGTATCGCCATTGCTTCCGAGGCCACCTTTATCGCAAGAACGCTGGATAGCATTCCGACTCACATGGGTTCTGTGTTGGAGCGCGCCATGAAACATAAGGGCGTTTCTTTTGTCGAGATTTACCAAAATTGCAATATTTTTAACGACAAAGCTCACGAACCGGTCACGGGGCGTGATAGCCGTGATGATCGAATGGTGTTGCTGGAACACGGCAAACCGCTTATTTTCGGAAAGAAAAAGGACAAGGCGATTCGACTGAAAGGCCTTCAATCGGAAGTAGTCGAATACAAAGAGGGAATGGACACAAAGGATCTTCTCATTCATAATGAAAATGATCCGGAACCGAATTACGCTTACTTGCTGACCCAAATGGAATATCCCGCAATGCCGGTCCCGTTTGGGGTATTCCGCAATATCGCCAAGCCGACTTATGATGAAATGCTGGAGGCGCAGGTTCAGGAGTCGATCAAAAAGCAGGGCAAGGGGGATTTAAAGGAGCTGATTTATGGGCACGATACCTGGACCGTCAAGTAAAGACCAAAAGACCAAATGCCCGTCTTGCGGTTTTGAAAACATTTTGGGAGAGGACCGCTGCGAACAATGTTTGCACACCTTGATGCAGACGGGTTTGCCCAAACCCAAGAAAAACGACACCATTCAGTCCGCCATGATGGCGGACCCCGTTTCCGAATTGATTACCGGTAAGGATTTACTGGTTTGCAGCCCTGCCGACTCCATCTCAAAAGTCGTTAAAATTTTTCAAAAGGAAAATAAAAATTGCATCTTGGTTTATGAAAAGAAAAAGTTGGTCGGCATTCTGAGCACTCGTGATTTGCTCCGCCGCGTGGCAGGTAAGTATAAAGACCTTTCAAAAGTGAAAGTAAAGGATATCATGACCCCGAATCCTGAATACGTGATGCCGGAGGCGCCGATTGCTTTTGCGGTCAATAAAATGGCGATGGGGGTTTGCCGCCATGTTCCGGTTTTGGCGAGCGACGGGACTCCTCACAGCATTATTTTAATTAAAGACGTATTGAGCTATTTGACCCGCAAGCGCAAACCTTCTCGGAGTTAAGCGTTTCTCCCCGGAATGTTTTACATTGCAAACTCGGATCAAAAACCATAAAATACGCATTTGCCTGTCAAAATTCTTGTGAATCCGCGAATGGCTGAACGAACCCAGAAGTTATCTGAGAATGCGAGCGGAAAGTTTTATGTCGACACAACCTGTATTGACTGTGACTTGTGCCGGCAAACGGCACCGGCCAATTTTGCAAGGAATGCGGAGAAGGGTTACAGTTACGTTTCCAAACAGCCCGTAACGCCGGAAGAAGCAAAATTTTGTCAACAAGCCAAAGAAGAGTGTCCCGTCGATTCCATCGGAGATGACGGAGAAGGTTAGAAAAATAAGGAATATCGAGAGGAATTTATGGCATTGGACGCGACTTTAGCGGGGGCCTATCCGAAGATTGGCGACACAACTGAGGAGCAGAAATTAAGACGTTCGCTCCATCAGTTTGACAAAGGAGAACTGTCGGAAGAAGCGTTGGAGCAAATCAAGGATGAGGCCGCTCAAGACGTCATTCAACAGCAGATGGAGGCCGGTTTGGATATTCTGACAGACGGCCTGATCCGTTGGGATGATGCGTTGACTTATATCGCGCGCGGCATCTCCGGTTTTGAAATGGCCGGTTTGATTCGCTACTTTGATACCAACACGTTTTACCGCCAACCCGTCGTGGAAAGCCGCCTTGAATTTATCAAGCCGTGCCTCGTCCAAGATTTTCAATTTGCCCAGGAAAAAAGTTCGAAACCGGTGAAGGCCGTCATCACAGGTCCTTACACGATTGCCAAGCTGTCTCGGAATCATTTCTACCGTGAATTTAAGCAGCTTGCTTTCGATCTTGCGCACATTATTCATAAAGAAGCGCAGGCGCTGGAAGAGGCAGGTTGTCGCTATCTTCAGTTTGATGAACCTGCGATTCTGAACCACAAACAGGACTTGAGTCTCTTTTTGAAAGTTTACGAGATCGTCACCGCACAGCTTGCGAAAGCGGAGAAAACCTTGCAGCTTAATTTTGGAACGCTGGAAGGGCTGTACCCTAAAATTTTTGAAGTAAATGTCGAACGTATCGGCATTGAATTGATAAAAGGCCATCCAAACTGGCAAGTTTTGAAATCCGCGCCTTTTACGAAGAAGCTCATGGCCGGCATCGTCAATGCGCGAAACACAAAAATGGAGTCTGAGGCCGAATTAAATCAAATCGTTCACGATCTCGGCGAACATGTGAACGTAGAGCAATTGTGGCTTTCGACGAGCCATTCACTCGAATTTTTGCCGCGCTCAAATGCCCGCAAGAAAATAGAACTTTTAGCTACGACCGCTAAGCAACTGAGAGGAGCCAGCGTTTCCTAATGTTACTTCCCACAACGACCGTCGGCAGTTTTCCGAAACCGGATTATTTAGCGAAGGCACGGTTCCAATTTTCCAAGGGACAGATTTCAAAGACTGAACTCGAAGAACTTGAACGAAAAGCAACCCGCGAATGGATCGAATTTCAGGAAGAAATCGGAATCGACATCCTGGTGGACGGCGAAATGTACCGCGGCGACATGGTGACTTATTTTGCCGAGAACTTTAAGGGATTTGAAATCAGCGGCTTGGTCCGTTCGTACGGGAATCGCTACTACCGGAAACCGGTTGCGGTCGGTGAAATCGAGCGCGCCAATCCCGTGACGGTGGAGTGGTTTAAATTTGCCCAGAGCCTGACTCAAAAACCCGTGAAAGGGATGCTGACCGGCCCGTACACCATTATGGATTGGTCATTTGACGAACATTATTCGTCCAGAAGAGATTTTTGTTTACGGCTTGCCGAGGTCGTCTGCGAGGAAGCAAAAGATTTAGAGGCGGCCGGCGCTCAATACATTCAAATTGATGAGCCTGCGATTTCCGTTCGGCCGGAAGAACTGGACCTTGCCATCGAAGCGATGGGGATTGCGACGCAGGGTCTCAAAGCTCACACGCTGACTCATATTTGTTACGGTGATTTCCCGAAAATTTACCCGAAGATGTTGGAAATTCCGGTGGATCAGATCGATTTGGAACTTTCCAATAACGAATTTGACCTCTTGGGCTTGTTCAAAAAAGCTCCTTTCACCAAAGAAATAGGATTAGGCGTTTTGGATGTTCATAGCCATCGCGTGGAGACCCAAAGCGAAGTCATATCACGCATTGAGAAGGCGCTGAAGATTATCCCGAAGGAAAAAATTTACGTGAGTCCCGATTGCGGCTTAAAAACCCGCGGCATGGAAGAAACAAAAGCAAAGCTCCGCGTGATGGTAGCGGCCGTAAAAGAAGTTCGGGAAAGCCTGTAATAGGATTATTCCGGAGATTTGTCATGGCAGCACTCAAAGAAGGGGATCGAGCTCCCGATTTTACACTTCCCTCCAGTGAGGGCGGGGGCGTTTGCCTCAAAGATTTTAAGGGAAAGTCCGCTGTCGTTCTCTATTTTTACCCCAAAGACGACACACCGGGATGCACGAAAGAAGCGTGCGGTTTTCGGGATACCCGGAAAGAATTCAAGAAACTGAACACGGAAATTTTCGGGGTTAGTTTTGATTCCGTCGCGTCTCACCAGAAATTTATCGGTAAATACAAACTGACCTTTCCTCTGCTTGCCGACGAAGATAAATCAGTCGGAAAACAATACGGTGTTTATCAACAAAAATCCTTTATGGGGAAATCCTATATG
>JACQQT010000018.1 GCA_016206815.1 Candidatus Omnitrophota bacterium
ATACTCCGAATCTCCCATATCGCGCTCGAACGTCGTTTCTCTGCCGATACTTTTGGGTTCCGTCCACGGAATCACCGGACTGTCATCCAATCCTCCGGACAGCTTTTGGAATTCAACACCCCACAGACCGAAATGCTGCTCTAAAAAAGAGCCGGAAGCCTGAGCCACTTGACCCAAGGTCTTCAGTCCCAGGCGATTCATTTCCCGCTCCGTCGCCTTGCCGATCCCGGGCATCGCCCGCACCGGAAGCGGCGCCAGGAATTCCGTTTCCTTTCCCGGTTCAATTTGAATGAGCCCGTTTGGTTTCGCTTGGTCTACCGCAATTTTCGAAACGAGTTTACTGGACGCAATCCCCACGGTAGCCGGCAGCCGAAGCTCTTGAGCCAAGTATTCTCTAATCAATTTCCCAAATCCCACCAGATCCGGATAAATCAAATGGCACTCGCTCACGTCTAAATAGAACTCGTCAATGGAGGCTTGTTCGACCACCGGCGCAACTTCCATGAGAAAAGTTTTTACCCGGCTTGATAACTTCGAGTATGTTTCGAAATCGGGCGGAAGGAAAATCCCTTGGGGACACAATCGTTTGGCCTGTGCCGCCGGCATGGCAGATCGGACACCGAACGCCCGCGCTTCATAAGAAGCGGAAGAAACCACACCCCTCGCCGTGGCATTGCCTCCCACCATCACCGGTTTTCCGATCAGACCTGGATTTTTAACGCGCTCGCAGGAGACAAAGAAACAATCTAAATCGAGATGAACGATGGTGCGCATACGAAAAACTTCGCCTCAAAAGCGGAGGTATTTCAGGACTTGGGGCCTGGGGCGGTCAGTTCTTTTTTTCGGGCAAGCAAATGGCGGGCAAAATCCGAACGAAAACCGCCCATTTTTTCCTGAACCGATTTTAAATCCTTCTCAATTTCTTCAAGGGTCATGCGGGTTACTTTTTTCCGCTGTTTCGCCTTCGGCGCTTGAGCCGGAGGAGGCTCGGGTTTTTCTTTCTCCTGCTGCTTCTCCGCTTTCGCCGGAGCCTTTGTTTCTTCCTGAGGCTTGTCTTGAGGGGGTTTGTCTTGCTCTTTTTCTTCGGTCATTTTGTCACTTCATCGCCATTTGTGCGATCAACGCCTGTCTGCGAGACCGGATTTGATTCAGCAAAAAAGAAGCGGCATCCGATGTTCCATCCATGGATCCCCGGCTTTCCGCCAACTGGGCGTGCTGCCAAAGAACGCGCCTGAACGTATCGTTTTCTGCGATGGCAATCTCAAGACGCTTGCGAAGATAGGCGAGCGTATTGGCATCTTTGGGGCAGCGTTCCTTATTAATCAAAAGGTCGATGACTTCGATACAGCGGTCGATGGCCAAAGAATTACCGCGGATCTGGCGGCGGATCAACTGAACTTCCCTATCCGCTAAAACGCCCGGGAAAATCTTGGGGGAACACTTCGTTTTCTTTTTGTCTGACTTTTCTTTCATCCGATCATCCCGCATCCAAATGATGCGCGTTATTTCTTGAAGCCTACACTACGAAAACTTTGAAGTCAAGGCGTCAGTTCAAAAAAAATCGCTTCCGGTCTGCACGCAAAACGCGGAAAAAGCGTCCTGCCCGCTCCGAGCCCGCGCGAAATAAAAACTTTGATTCCTTGATAGTCGTGTAATCCTTCGACATACCGGCGCGGGAGTTTTGTTTCACAGACGAGCGGCCCGATCAAGGGAAATCGAAGCTGCCCGCCGTGTGTATGTCCGGCAAAAGCGAAATCGACACCGCGATGCGATAATTTGAGCAGCCCGTCCAGGTGGTGAATCAATAAAATATTAAAAGTCTCCGGGCTCAAACCGTGAAGCGCGCGTTCAAAATCAATCTGCTGAGTGACCGGATCGTCGGTCCCGCCGATCAACACCGGATTGCCGTGCACTTCAAGCCGAGTCGATTCATTGACGAGGACCCGGATCCCGATGCGTTTCATCTCCGAAACAAACTGAGAAACATTATTACGGTGAAGGGTGGTTTTTCCCAAACCCAAGTGATAACGAACATTATCCATCGCCTCATAGTTGTAGTACTCATGGTTCCCTAAAACCAAAAAGGTACCGTAACGCGCACGCAGGCCCGAGAGAAGGCGCGCGGCGGTTTCGATTCCGCCGTCATCATCGATCACATCACCGGTAATAAAAATCAAATCCGGATTCAGCATCGAAAGCTTTTGGAAGAAAGCGCGTTTGGAACCTTCTTTCTTCACAAAGTGGATGTCCGAAAGATGAAGAACGGTGATCGGCTTCCTCAGTTTTTTTTGCCCGCGGACTGTGACGCACTTTAAACGATACCAGTTCGGTTCGATGAAAAAAATCCAAAAAACGAATGCGAAGAAAGCAACCACAATCCCTAATCCCCAAATCACGGCTGTCTTAACTCCTCTTTTAATGTCTTCAACAAATGTTTGATCTCTGACGCGGTATTGTAAATGTGCGGGGCCACCCGGATCCCGCCGCCCCGCGGGGAAACATAAATGCGTTTCGCTAAGAGATGCTTCGTCAATTTTGCGGCATTCTTAACCCGAAAAACCACAATGCCGGAACGCTCAGACGGCGCCAAAGGCGAAAGAATTTCAAAACCTTCTTTGCTGAGGCGCTCGATCAAACAATCGGTGAGGAAACGGATTCGCTTCCAAACGTTTTCAAAACCGATTCCGGCCAGATATTCAATGGCCGCCCCCATCGCAAAAATATGCGGAAAGGGCGGACATCCATATTCGTACCGGGAGGCATCTTGTTTCGGTTTCGCACTCCGGTTGTCGAATTTCTCCGGATGGTCCACACTGCGCCAACCGCACGAATCAGGCTTCAACTTTTGAATCCATTTCTTGCGCAGGTAAAGAATGCCGCCGCCATAACCTGCCATGAGCCATTTATAACTATTGGTTGCCAAAAAATCGATCCGGCTTTGCTTGACATTAATCGGCAAATACCCAAATCCCTGCGTGGCGTTCACCACCAAAAAACGATCGCCTTTCAATTTTCCGAGAGCATCCAAATCTTGCCGGAACCCGTTTTGAAACTGCACAAAACTGGTCAGTATTGTCTTAATACCCCCATCCCTGCCTTCCCCCATAAAGGGGGAAGGAGTTCCGCCGATTTTCCTCCCCCCCTGTGGGGGAGGATTAAGGTGGGGGGTATAATCAACAATCCCATCGATAGGTTTTATAAATTTCATCTTTGTCCCTCGGTAAACCCAAGGAACGGTGGTCGCCGGAAATTCGATGGAATTGGTCAATACCCCGCCTTTGTCCGCAATCAGTTCGGCAATTAAATTCATGCCGTGTGACGTGCTCGTCGTAAACGCAATTTCCCCCGGCTCTGCGCCAATCAACCGAGCTACTTGACGCCTCACCGCTTCCCGCCTTGCGATCCAACGGTTCCAGGAAAAATCGGCAAAGCCGCCCAGCTCATCATAGTAACGAAGGGTTTGCCGGTAAACGGGCGTCGGGATCGGAGACGCAGAAGCGTGATCGAGATAGGTAAACCGTTCGGTAATCGGAAAATCTTTTCGAATTTTATTCCAGTTAACCATAAAAGGACATCGTCATTGCGAGCGAAGCGAAGCAATCCCGAAATAGAGATTGCTTCGGCCTTGTTTTGACCGTTGCCTCGCAATGACAAACATTAGCGCGGCCAACCATGAACCAACCGCGCCATTAACGCATAGCCTTGCTCAAGTTTGATACGCGTCACATTTGCATTAGCTTCCGTGTAAGATTTTTGGGAAGCTTGAGACACATCTGAACCGGCAAAGATAAACGGAACCGGTTCGGCCACGTGGGTTTTTTTCACGATCGGGGTGTAATGATCCGGTGCTACAAAAAGCCGCCAATCTTTTTCTTGCTTCAAATGTTGAACGACAGGCGCCACGATATGCCGGTCTATATTTTCGATCGCGCGGACCTTCTCGGACACATTTCCCGTATGTCCCGCTTCATCGGTCGCTTCTACATGAACGAAAACGAGGTCGAGCCTCCGGAGGGCATCGATCGCATAACGGCCTTTTGCCTGATAATCGGTATCGAAGTAACCGGTCGCGCCGGGCACATTGATGATTTCCCAACCGACATAACGGCCCAGACCGTTCAGGAGATCGACTGCGGAAATGACGCCCCCGGAAATCCCGTATTTTTCTTGAAAGGATTCCAGCTTGGGAGCCGGACCGCCTCCCCACAGCCAAATCATATTCGCCGGCTTTTTGCCTTTTTTGATCCGCGCTTCATTCACCGGATGTGCGGAAAGTATTTTCTTTGACCGTTCCGTCAGATCGATCAAAAGTTGTGCGCCTTTTCCCCGAGGCCAATGCTGCCGGTAAGCATTGCCTTGAAAGTCATGCGGCTGATCGGTTTGAACCGCCAGGTCATCGGCGCGCCGATACAACAGGATATGCCGGTACATTTTTCCGGGATGAAACGAAATGACATCCGAGCCTAAACGCTTTTGAAGTTCTTGAATCAAAAGATCCGCTTCTTCGGTGGAAATATGATCGGCCGAATAATCCGTCAGGATTCCGTTTTCCTCGTGAACCAAATTACAGCGAAACGCCAGCTCGCCCGGTTTCAAAACAATCCCCAAGTTAGCCGCTTCCAGCGGCGCTCTTCCGCTGTAGCCCACCTTGGGATCATACCCCATCAAAGACAGGCCGCACACATCACTTCCGGGATACATGCCGTCCGGACAGGTCTTGAGCGTTCCCAAAATGGAGTGATAGCATAACTCATCCAAATGGGGCTTTTTCGCAGCTTCCAGCGGCGTCTTGCCTCCTAATTCCTCAAGCGGCCAATCCCCTACGCCGTCCGGAACGATCACGATTCGTTTCATTCGATCCTCCAAAAGAGCATCTATCATAAATCAGGAGCCCCTATTTGGCAAACCTTATAGGGGACAGGAAAACAAAAAAGTGTAGAAGCCAAGCTGATTATCATTACAATAACCATAAAGAAAACCGGTATGACGAAAAAGTTAATGAAACCGCACATAGGGAAAGGCTATCTGTTCGTTATTTGCCTGCTGGCTTTTGCGCCTTTGCTGAAAGCTGAGGCGCCGGGCGTGACGGTCCAAACGCACGACGGCCAGTACCGTGCGACGCTGGAAATCATTTTGAAGCGCGCCGCCCATTTCATTCGCGAGGAAGATTCCTCCGCCTCAAACCTTGGATTTCGATCGCGCCGAAACATCCTGGGCGGGCTGGCTCAAACGCATCGCACCATCGTTCTTAAAAATTTCAAGGAATCGCTTGCGCTCACCGTTGAGGGCGGAAGAGCTCTCCTGGATCAAAAAAATTTGAGGGAAGCCAAAAACCGATTGGAAGCAGCTCAAAAAAAATACTCGGACAACCCTATCAGCTGGCTATTGCTCGGCGACCTATATGATCTGGAAGGAGAAAAGGGTGAAGCGATGCATTACTACCTCGGTTTCTGGGAACATGTGAGTTCCAAGGATCGCTTGGGACTGGTGTCGCTCCTCTTCAGTGAATCCGATAAAATCTTAGTTTCAAAACACGTCCAAGACAAACTCCGCTCTTACGGATTCCAGCCGCCGCAGAACCGCCGCATCAGTGATTTCTCGTTTTTCCCGAAACCCAAAAGCAATCGCCTTACTTTCTCAACGCTGCTCGTTGCCTACCTCTTGCCTCTCCTGGTTGTCATGGGAATTCCTTTTCTGCTGTTGAGGCGGCTCTTGATCGAAGACACTTCGCGGAGGATTGATCGAATTTTTTATCAAGCTTATTTTGTTCTGATCGGTGCCTATTTAATCTGGCTTGCTCATTTATTTTTTAATGTGCCGCCTGTCTTCAAACCGGCGGAATGGGAAGTATTGGCGTTCATCGCGGCGGGCGGGATCTTCATTGCGATTGCCGAACATTTGAGAGATTTCTTCGGCTACCGGAAGGAAGCAAGCGAATCGGGAACCGCTTTCTGCCCGCACTGCAAAAAAGTGACCCTGAAAATAGTATCGATCTGTCCTTTCTGCAATCGTGAAATCAACCGACCAAAAGGCGGGAAGCGTTAAGTAACAGTACATAAGTTTTTCATATTTAAAGTCCTATGTCATTCCGGCCGACCGAAGGGAGAGCCGGAATCCAGAGAAGCGAACGCTGGATTCCCGCCGTTCCGACCGAACGGTGCCGGATGACCGAGCGGCCGACCGCCGCTTGACCGACCGGCGCTTGCGCGGGAATGACAAACATTAAAAGACTTTTGAACGACTACCTAGACGATTGAACGTGATACCACTTTTTGGGCAAGCGGAACCGAGGTGCGCGGGACGATAATGCCGTAACCCTTCAGCAGATTTCCGTGAATATCCTTCCGGCCCTGCTCATAAACAAAACACTCCAATTCTTCCTCTTCAAGGTGCGCTTGAATTCCCTGAGCTTCGGCCAATGAGTCCGTATCGTAGACTTGAACCCACATTTCGCGCGGACTTTTCTTTGCCTTCAATCGAAAACGATGGTTCGGAGTTTCTGCTTTTTTCTCCCTGGGCGGGAAAATCTGGCGCAAGAGAACGACTGCGGCAACTCCGACTAAAAGATAAAATAAAATTCTCATAGGCGTAGTCTACTATATGGAATGACTTGAAGTCACGGACATTGCTTCGCCCGAAAGCCGCTTTTCCTTGAGCGCACGAATCATTTCGGTACGGACGCGTTCGCAAAACGCCTCGACGGACCCGTTGTTTTTTTCGGGCGGGGCCTGGGGCGCTTGAATGGTTAAGGTGACTTCCACGTGGCGGGCCAGGAAACGGCTTCCTTTCGGAATCAGATTGTTGGTTCCGTCTATCACCACCGGCACCACCGGAACGTTTAACTCGGCCGCCAATTTGAAAGCCCCTATCTTAAAATGTTGAATCTCACCGTCATGGCTCCTAGTCCCTTCCGGAAAAAATAAAACAGAGGTGCCGCGCCGCAAATAACCCCGTGCCTTCTGAAGCGCGCTTCTGCCGCTTGTGTGGTCGCCGCGAATCAGCGGAATGTAACCGGCCAGCCAAAGCGCCCAACCCATCAATGGAATCCAAAACAAGTCTTGCTTGGCAATGAATTTAAAAGGATGGTGAATGTGCAAGACAGCGATAATATCGGAAATGCTTTGGTGGTTGGCTACGAATATGTAGGTTTCATCCGGCCGTAGATTTTCATACCCTGCGACTTGAACCTTCATCATCGGACAAACCGCCAAAACCGCCTTTGCCCAAATAGAAACCAACGGGTGAAGATTTTTTCGATCACGATCAAACGGCAAGATTGCAAGAAAAGCAGCTACCAACGGAAAAAAAATAAGAAGCGTGACCCAACCAATTAAAAACCAATTGAACATTGAACGAAGTAAATCGAAAAACGGGCGTTCTGGTTTCATGCCAAACGTTCCAGTGTTTGTACCGCCTTGTGCACCGTCTCGCGTTCACCCGGATATTCTATCTGCTTGAGCGCCCCCTGGATCGGAAACCAACGGGCATCCTCGACTTCATCGTCATGGTCCTGCAAATTTCCATGAACGTAGGATGCGAGAAAAAAATGGACGGTTTTCGAGATGCGCTTTTTACTTTCCGAATCAAAAAATGAATACTGAATCACATTCAGGGGGGACAAAATGGAACCTGAAATTCCGGTTTCTTCTTTGATTTCTCTGAGCGCTGCCTGATCCAATGCTTCATTTTTTTCAACGTGCCCTTTCGGCAAACACCAAACCATGCGGTTTTCTCTTCGCCGCGCGATCAAGCAAACTTGAACTTCGGAATTCAGCTTCTTAAAAACCACCCCGCCCGCTGAAACCTGCTGAGCAGAACGAATCCCTTTCTCCACGAAAATTGATCCCGGTTAACTCAGGCCACTAATTTCTGCTTCAAATCACTATTTTCGTCGCTGGGTTCAGTATCGTAATAATCATCATAATCAAAGTCATCATCAGAAGACGAGACAGAAGACGGCTCAAGAGACGATGGAGCTGTACTCTGCTCCAAATCCATGTCTTTCGCTTCTGCTAAATACGACTTCAGCTTCTCCCACGTCTGAGCGCCGCAAACCCCGTCCGCTTTTACGCCATTCTTCTCTTGAAATGCGCGGATCGCCTGGCGGGTTTTTCGGCCGATGATTCCGTCAACAGGCCCTTGATAATCACCGGCCTCCGTCAAAGCTTTTTGAACTTCAACCGGACTCACCCCCAATTCCGCCAACACTTCCGCCTGGCTCCTCGCAAATGCGGTAGAAATGCCCATGCTGACGAAAACAAACAACCCAAAAACAAAATAATTTGTGATTCGAATGAACTTCTGATTCACATCCGCCCCCTTTTTTTCTCGTTGAGCTCCCAGTATTTCGTATAGCTAATCAGTTGATAAAGTGAACGATTCACTGCGTTTGCAAAACCCGCGAAACCTTTGCGCCACTGGCCTTCTTTCACGTACGACCCCAAAAATGCCGCAGCCGTTCGCCAGAACACACCCCACAGACTCACTTTTCGATTGGTTTGGAACCATTGCTCGGCCTCAAGCGTCGTCTGAGCATTCATCTGCCTGATTTTTTCAGAAAAAACCAGCTCTTTTTTCACTGTCTCCGGTTGAATCTGGTCTGTTGACGTCATTAATTTCCTTCTGTCAATTGCGATAAAAACCCGCTTGAAACAGTTCGTTTTCCCGGTAAACCTTTTGAATCTGACGGATATCTTCTTGGGTTAATTGTGGTGCCCGGACTGCTTTTAAATGGTCCTCGACATGTGAAACGGTTTTCATGCCGGGAATCACGACTGAAACTGTCTTTTCGTGAAGCACAAATTCAATCGCTGCTTGCTTAAGAGGAACGCGGTTCACATCAAACGCTTGTTTCATTCGTTCAATTTTTTCAAGGTCATTCAAAAGCTGTTCGCGCGTCCAACGATTGCGGTGGTCATCTTTCCGAAATTTGCTTTCCGGTGAGTATTTTCCGGTCAAGAGCCCGCAGTAAAGCGGCTCGCGCACGACCAACCCAATTTCATGCTCCCGGCAAAACGGCATCAATTCTGCCCGAATTCTTTGATCCAGCATGCTGTAGATGGCTTGAATGGAAGCCGACGTCCCATTTTGAATCACAGCTTGGCCTTCGCGCGCCAGATAAATCGAAACGCCCCAATAGCGGATTTTGCCCGCCTGCTCAAGCTGGGCCAGCGTTTTAAAAACACTGCCTTCCTCAATCATCTCCAGTTTTGGATTATGCAGCTGATAAAGATCGATGTGATCGGTGCCGAGCCGCTTTAAAGACTGTTCGCAGGCAAACAAGACATAATCGGCGTCAAAATTTTTCCTGTTTCCCCCGTGATAAAAATCCCATCCGACTTTGGAAGCAATGATCACCTGGGATCGTTTTGAGCTCGGCTTAAAAACTTTTCCGACCAATTCCTCACTATGGCCATGACCATACGTGTCGGCGGTATCAAAAAAGTTAATCCCTTCGTCAAAAGCAAACGAAAGCGCTCTTTCAGATTCCCGGTCATCCGTCGGCCCATAACTGGCTCCGCCGATGGCCCAACAGCCGAAACCAAGTTCTGAAACCTGAAGGCCTGTCTTGCCCAGCTTACGCTTTTTCATACGCCGTCGTTATGCACTCACCACTTGAATCTGGTCCCGCCCGCCAAACTTATCCCACCAGCCGCGGGCGCCGCGGTTGATGATTTGGTTTAGGGCCTGGATATTCTGAACGCCGCGGTCTGAGAGCCACTTCTCAAGCGCTTTCGCGCCGTCTTTCCCATAAACCGGAATGCCTTCCTTCCAAGTGGCGCGGCCGCACAAAACGCCCGCCCAATTGGTGCCCGCCTCAATCGCAAGCTCAAGACTCTCGCGGAAAACATCATCATCCACACCGGCGCTTAAATAAATAAAAGGTTTTGTGGCAACGTCCGCGGCCTTGCGGAATAATTTCTTCGCCTCTTCGCGCGTATAAGCGACTTGACCTGTTTGGTTAGCTTTAGAACCTTCCACATACGCCATATTGACCGGAATTTCGACCTTTAAGACATCCACGTGATACCCGGGTTTTGAAAATTCGCGCATACTTTCCGTCACGACGGCCGGTTTGCGCTTGGCGTATTCGATCCCCTTTTCATCGCCGCTTTTCGGATCGTATCCGACGAATTCCAGGAAAAAAGGAATGTCATGGGCCAAACATTCCGCACCGATCCGCTCTACCCAGGCATGTTTGTGATCGTTGATTTCCTTTTTCTCTTCCGGCGTGTAATAGAGCAAAATCTTAACGGCATCTGCCCCTTTGGCTTTGAGCCGGGCAACGGATTCTGTGTCCAACAAATCGGGCAGCCTTCCCGGTTTGTCTGCATCGTAACCGGTTTTCTCGTAGGCGAGCAAGACGCCTGCATTTTTAGCGCGGGCTTTGACCGCCGGCAAACCAAATTCCGGATCCAGTAAAATGGCGGTCGCATGAGGCGTCAGAACCTTTGAAACGGCAACTTTAAATTCTTCCATGTGCTGCTGCGTAATTTCTTTTGAGTCGACTCCTCTGGCTTTCGCAATTGATTTTTGGAGAGAACCCCGTTGATCCATTGCAGCCGCCGCAATGACTCCCTTCGAATTGGATAAAGCCGTCAATCCTTTGAATTTCCCTGCCGTCATCCTAATACTCATTTCAAACTCCTTCGCGTGGTGGTCGGTTAATCAAAAACTTCCGTACGAATATTCGTACGGCTCCGGCACAATCCGGCAATTTCCTCAAGTTTCATTTGAGAAACCGCCGTAATGTTTGAATCTGCCGGCGGGCGATCAATCGTATACACCTGAACGGACGCCGGCTTCGTATACCGAACGGCTTCAATCCACCGTTCGATTTGATCCGGCCGGGTATTATCGAAACTGCCTTGAACAAACAAACTCTGCAGCGTCACATCTTTTAAATTCTTCAATGCTTCCAGCGTCCGCTTCAAATCAAACCCGCCGGCTGGTCTGTTGATTTTCTCGATGGTTTCCGAATCTCCCGCATCCAACTTCATACAACGTTCATCTAAGCGTTCAAGCGCTTCTTTAATCTGCGGGCGGTGACATTGAGAAGAATCGGAGAGGATGCCCAGGGGAGCTTTTGGATAATAATCGTCACGCAACTCGATCAGCCCTTTCACCAAATCGGGAAATTCGGGGTAAAGAGTCGGTTCACCGTTTCCGGCGATGGTGATCACATCCACCGGAATTTGGTCCCGCTTCATTTTCCGAAACGAAGCCGTGATTTCATCCAAGAGAACGCCGAGCGGTTTTAATTTTTCATCTGTCTTCTTCGCAGAATTACCGGGCAGCGGAGTCAAAGTCCGCGGTGCCCTCATCCCCGATCGGGCTGAGGACTCCGCAGGCTTTGAATCGGTCGGATTCAAAGCCCGCGGTGTCCATCCATACTGACAATACACGCAATCGAAATCACAAAATTTATACGTGACCGGGAGCGGATTAATTCCGAGGGAGTGGCCGAAACGACGCGAATGAATCGGTCCATAGACGGCAGCCTCCTGAAGCGGATATCCGTTGGTTCCCAACACGGGTAGTTTGATTTCCTGCGCTGACGTTTCCATTTTTTCCAATGCCTGTCATCCCCGCGTACGCGCCGGTCGGTTTATAGGGCTGAATCAATGATGCTCTTCAGTTTGTCTTCCGATTGAAACCCCACCATCTGATTCGCTATTTGACCGCCCTTAAAGACAATCAAGGTAGGAATGCTTTGAACGCCGTACTGCTGGGGGGTTTCGGAATTATCATCGACATTGATCTTGCCGACTTTTAATTTTCCGGAATACGCCTTGGCGATTTTTTCCACCACCGGCGCAACCATCCGGCACGGACCGCACCACTCCGCCCAAAAATCAACGAGTACCGGGATTTTAGATTCTAAAACTTCGGACTTAAAATTTTGATCGGTAAGCGTAACTTCAGCCATAACTTAGCTCCTTTCGTGATTGCGCTGGACGGTTGGATCAATCCATTGAAGATAAGAGAGAGATAATATACAATACGTCCTTTGATTTGTCTAGGAGAGCAATGACCGAACAATTCATCATTCGGGTAGAAGCGCGATTTGAGGCGGCGCACAACTTGAGAAGCTACAAGGGGGCTCCGGAACCGCTCCACGGTCATTCTTGGAAAGTAGAGGCCAAGTTTAAATGCAACAAGTTAGATCATGAAGCGATTGGAATTGACTACGTTCACGCCGAAAAAACGCTCCGGGAACTTGCCTCACGTTTCGATCACAAATACATCAACGAAGTACCGCCCTTTGACAAATTGAATCCTACTTCCGAAAACATTGCGAAGTGGTTTTTTGATCAGCTCAACGTCCCCAAAATCAAACAAAATTCAGAGCTCATAGAAGTTTTGGTGTGGGAAGGGCCTGAAGCCTGTGTTTCTTATTCGAAATAGTTGAGGGGTCGAAGAAGCTTTTTAAGCGCTTTGCAATCATAAGCGGCACAAAAAACTATCCTTCTCCAAACGCTTTACACGAATTCGGCGATCAGCTTTTCTCCCGCCTTTTTTGAAACGCCGAGGGAATGCCGGTAAAGAGGCTGCGCCAGCGTTTCTTCTTCGCTGGTTTCGTAACAAGGGCGCTCTTCGGCATAAAAGATTCCCGTGGCAATGTAGTCGGCTGCGGTCGCCTCCCGGAAAGCGGCCGCGATGTCGGAGGTGTCGTGGCCGTTTTGATTGATGTCTTTTACGTTCTGCTTGTAAAACTCATGGGTGTTCACCTTGTTAAAGGTCACGCAGGGACTGAAGGTATCCACGAGCGCAAAACCCTGGTGCTGAATGGCCCGCCTGAGCACCTCGATCAATTGAGAAACATGACCGGTATAAACCCGAGCTACAAAACTCGAGCCCGAGCCCAAGGCCAGCGTGAGCGGATTGACCGGCAGTTCCGGATTGCCGAAAGGCGTGGACTTGGTTTTCATTTTTAGGGCGCTGGTCGGCGATGTTTGACCCGTCGTCAGACCATAAATGGCGTTATTCATCACCACATAAGTCATATCCACGTTTCG
>JACQQT010000016.1 GCA_016206815.1 Candidatus Omnitrophota bacterium
CTGATTGCCATCTCGGGCTGCGACAAAACGATTCCCGGCACCGTGATGGCGCTTTGCCGAATTGATGTTCCTGCGCTCATGATCTACGGCGGATCGATTGCGCCCGGAAAATTTCGGGGAAAAGACGTGACGATTCAGGATGTGTTCGAAGGCGTCGGAAAATTCTCAGCCGGAAAAATGACGGCCGCCGAACTCCGCGAATTGGAAGATCAAGCTTGTCCCGCGGCAGGCGCCTGCGGCGGCCAGTTTACGGCCAATACGATGTCCACCGCTTTTGCCGCGCTCGGGATTTCTCCGATGGGAATGAATGACATTCCCGCCATGGATCCCAAAAAAGACGAAGCCTGTATCCAGGCGGGGAAATTAATCATGGAACTTCTTAAAAAAAATATTCGCCCCAGTCAAATCATCACGCGCAAATCCTTGGAAAACGCGATCGCAGCGGTTTGTATGACCGGCGGCTCTACAAATTCCGTTTTGCATCTGCTTGCTATTGCACATGAGACGAACCTCAAACTTTCGATTGATGATTTTGATGCCATCAGCAAAAAAACGCCGTTGCTCGGCGATCTGAAACCGGGCGGCCGTTTTGTGGCAACCGATCTTTATCAGGCTGGCGGCATCCGTTTGGTGATGAAAAGACTGCTCGATGCCAAAATTTTAAATGCGGACGCACTCACTGTGACCGCTCGCACCATCGGCGAAGAAGCTCGGGAAGCAAAAGAAACCTCCGGTCAACAAGTCATCCGTCCGCTCGCCGATCCGCTGAAACCGACCGGCGGACTCGTCATTCTCAAAGGAAATTTAGCGCCGGAAGGATGTGTGCTCAAAGTGGCCGGTGAAAAACGGCTGACTTACACAGGGCCTGCCAAGGTATTCGATTGCGAAGAAGATACGTTTGAAGCGGTGAAGCATCAAAAAATCAAAGCGGGCGATGTGGTCGTCATTCGATACGAAGGCCCCAAGGGCGGACCCGGAATGCGCGAGATGCTTGGTGTGACCGCAGCGCTCGTGGGAGAAGGCTTGGGAGATTCGGTTGCCCTGCTCACCGACGGACGTTTCTCGGGTGCAACGCACGGCCTCATGGCAGGCCATGTGGCGCCGGAAGCGGTGGATCGCGGACCGATCGCAATTCTTAAAAACGGAGATCGAGTGACATTTGATATTCCGAAGCGCCGGCTGGACGTTTCCTTATCAAAGGAAGAAATCGCCGAACGCTTCAAGAGTTGGAAACCGCCCAAACCGCGCTATGCGAGAGGCGTGATGGCCAAATACGCCAAGCTCGTGTCTTCGGCTTCCAAAGGCGCCGTCACCAATTAACCTCACAATTCAATGCATCCTTCACTTGCGCGAAAAGGAGTTGTGAGCGAATTGGCGAGTCCCGAAAGGGACGAGATGCTGAGCGAACAACGCCTTTTCGCGCAATGCTAACCGCCATGTCTTTCGACGTCATTATTTTCGATATCGATAATGTCTTAATCGACACGCGGGCATCGTATACGGATTGCATCCGCAAAACGGTTGAGACCTATCTTGAAAAAGTCCTGAATTTCCGGCCTTCCCGAACGTCTCTTCTCACACGGAATGATGTGGAAACGTTTAAATCCCTCGGCGGTTTCAACGACGACTGGGACACCTGCTATGGATTCTTGCTTTATTTCCTGCAATTAAAAATCCCCAAACGGACCATCAATGACCTCCGGAAACAAAAAGATATTCCGGCCCTTCTCCGAAGCGTCAAAACAAAACCGTTCGGCATCAAGGGTATCGAAAAATGTTTTCCAAAACAAAAGTCGGTAACGCTTTTCAAAATTGCCGGCCTCTTTCAGCGTTTCTATCTGACGGATTTTGTGTGGAACGAAAAACTTTTGATCGCGAAATCTCATCTGAAACAACTAAAGCGTGCCGGATGCCAACTGGCGATTGTAACGGGGCGCAACCGCGAGGAAGCTTCTTTTGCGCTGAGAAGGTTTCAAATCGATTCTTTGATCGATGCGATGATCACGACGGACGAAACGCCCAAGCATCTTAAAAAACCAAATCCTTACGGACTGCTCAAAGTCGCTTCAAAGCTCGGGGGAAAACTGCGTTACCTCTACGTCGGTGATTTACCGGATGATATGCTGGCAGCAAAAAGAGCGGCGGGAAAAATGAACGTTTTAGCCGGTGGATTTCTAGGGACATCCTCTCGCCCCAAAGAAATGAAGCGCGAATTAAAAAAAGCGGGTGCGAATTTCGTACGTGAGCAAGTGGGCGAATTGCTGGAGAAGATTATCCCGCCCACTCGCCGTTCAATTTAATCCTCATTTTCCGGACGCCCCACTGACGCGCCGTCCGATGTCCTCCCAGAGAGTCCGGGACAAATAAATCGATGTGCTTGCCCTTGATTTTTCCGCCGCGGTCTTCAATGCGATAGGTTCGTTTTCCTTCAAGAAAACTAAAAATGGCAGCCCAATCCTGGGGCCAATGGGGGATTAATTCAATTTTGGAACCGAAGGAAATGGCGGGGTCGCCGGCAGCACCTCCCCAATACACTTTCCTTCCGCTCGCAAAACGGCCGTCATGATATTTTTTAACGTTGATGCAAATGGGACAATTGCAATAGGCGGTTACCGTATAGAGGTGGCGGCCCCACGCAGCGTAATAAATACTCCACAACGCGATGACGAGAAAAAAATAGGCGAAGATCGCGCGCTTGAGACGCGAGAAAAAAGAGGTTGAATGCTTGCCCAATTTAATGAAGTTAAACTGAAAACGATTCGCCGCAGCCGCAAGTCTTTTTTGCCTGCGGGTTATAAAATTTAAATCCGCGGCCTTCCAGACCATCCACATAGTCCAAGGTGGTCCCCTCCAAATAAAGCTCGCTCTTGGGATCTACGACTAGTTTGATCTGGTCAATTTGACGCACATGGTCGCCCTTTCGTTCCTGATCAAATGTCAATTTGTAGGAAAGCCCCGAACAACCGCCGCCCTGAACCCCGATCCGGAGACACAGGTCCGGTTTACTCCCCTGCTTCTCGAGCAGCCGTTTCGCTTCATCAATCGCATTCCGAGTCACGGTAATCATCCTTCAAACCCCTTTCTATTAATAATTGTACCAAAAAATATCGTCATTGCGAACGTTCAGAGGCATAAATCGGAGAAGCCAAGCGAAGTTTTCCGACGACCGCCGCCACCCGCTCAATCGTATAATCGATTTCGGCTTCCGTATTCCACCGCCCCAGCCCGAACCGAATCGCGGTATGCGAAAGCGCTTCGCTCACACCCAACGCTTTCATCACATAAGACGGCTCCAACGTTGCGGAACTGCACGCCGAACCGGAGGAAACGGCTATTTCCTCGCTGATTTCAGTAAGCAGCGTTTCGCCTTCCACGTTTGAAAAACTGATATTCAAGTTCCCCGGAAGCCGATGCTTGAGACTCCCGTTGACGTGCACGTCGCCCAGCCGGCGGATGAGTTCATTTCTCAACTTTTCGCGTAACCGGAGAATCCGCTTGGACTCTTCCTGCATTTCCTCTTCGGCAATTTCACAGGCGCGGCCAAATCCGACGATCGCGGGTACGTTCAGTGTCCCCGACCGGAGACCGCCTTCATGGCCGCCGCCATGGATTTGCGGGCTGAGCCGTACGCGCGGATTTCGTTTGCGGACATAGAGCGCACCGACGCCTTTCGGGCCGTAAAGTTTGTGGGCGGAAATACCGGCCAGATCAATCGCCATCGCCCGCACATCCACCGGAATCTTGCCTGCCGTCTGGGCCAAATCACAATGGAAAAACACGCTGCGTTCCCGGGCCATCTTGCCGATTTCATCAATCGGCTGAATCGTGCCGATTTCGTTATTCGCATGCATGATGGAGATCAAAATGGTATTGCGTGAAATCGCCTCTCGAAGAGCCTCGATATCGACAATGCCTTCTCGATCTACCGGAAGGTAAGCCAGGCGAAACCCGCGCGTCTCGAGATATTTCGCGGTATCCAAAACCGACTTATGTTCAATCTGCGAGGTAACGATATGAGTTCCCCGCTCGCGAAACATCCCGGCAACCCCTTTGATTGCGAGATTATTGGACTCCGTTGCGCCGCTCGTAAACACAATTTCTTCCGGATCTTCGGCGTTCACCAAATGTGCTACCTGCCTGCGCGCGGCCTCAATTGCGTCAGAGGCTTCCCGGCCAAACGCGTGATTCCGGCTTGCCGCATTCCCAAACTTCTCGCGGTAATAAGGCAGCATTGCCTCCAACACGCGCGGATCCACCGGCGTGGTCGCTTGATGATCCATATAGATCGGCAGTTTCACTGACATTACAAGAACCCCAGTTTGAGTTTGGCCGCATCCGTCATTTTACTTTGATCCCAAGGCGGTTCCCAAACCAACTCTACGTTGACTTCTTGCGCCCCCGCAAGCTGCTTGATTTTGGTTTCCGCATCCCGCTTGATCACTTCTCCCATTCCGCAGCCCGGCGCCGTCAATGTCATCTTCACGTGCACGCTGGCTCCTTCTTCCGGTTTGGGGAGCGGTGTGACGGTACATTCATACACCAAACCCAAATCCACGATATTAATCGGAATCTCTGGATCATAACAAGTTTTAAGCGTATCCCAAACCTGTTCCTCAAGCGATTTTGCCTCGCCGGAATCTCCGTTTTTGGGAACCGCTTGCGCCTTTTCTTTGCCGATCGCATCCGCATTCTCACTTGAAATCTGCACCATATTGCCGTCATCCGTCATCACGGTAAACGTTCCGCCCAGGGATTGCGTAATCTTCACGTGCGTTCCCTTTGCGAGCCGAATGGGCGCACCGCTCGGGATCTGGACGGCGTCACAATCGCGGCTTAAAACAATAGGTTCTGCCATGACGTTGTTTATTCCTCTGTGGAGACAACTTTTCCGTCGGATTCCAATCCTGCTTTGAGCGTATGCCAAGCCAGCGTCGCACATTTGACGCGGACCGGAAACTCGGAAACCCCTGCGAAGACCGTAAGTTTCCCCAGTTTCGACAAATCCATTTTTGCGGCATCGTTTCCGGACAACATGTGATGGAATTCATGAAAAAGACGCTCTGCCTCAGAAACCGATTTGCCTTTTACGCTTGCGGTCATCATCGACGTGGACGCTTTTGAAATCGCGCAGCCCGAACCTTCAAATCCAATGTCTTGAATCACATCCCCTTCGACCTTCAAATAAAGTTTCAGCTTGTCTCCGCACAAAGGATTAAATCCCTCTGCCGTATGGTTGGCATCCGCCAAGGCGCGGAAATTCCGGGGTTTTTTGCTGTGATCCAAAATCAATTCCTGATAAAGTTCGCGGAGCTCTGAGGAAACCATTATCCGAATACCTCCAACACCGAATGGATGGCTTTGACTAATTGATCAATTTCTGATTTCGTATTGTAAAAGGCAAAAGAGGCGCGGGCAGTTGCCGGCACCTTGAAGCGTTCCATGAGCGGCATTGCGCAATGATGTCCCGCGCGAATGGCAACCCCTTCCTGATCCAAAATAGTCCCGATGTCATGCGGATGGACATCGGCCAGTACAAATGAAATGATGCTGGCCTTCTCTTTGGCCGTTCCGATGATGCGAAGGCCCGGGATTTTCAAAAGTGCTTCCGTTGCATACGCGAGGAGCTCTTTTTCATAAGCAAAGATTGAGTCGATTCCGATTTGGTTCACATAGTCGATGGCTCGGCCGAGCCCGATCACGCCCGCGATGTGAGGGGTCCCCGCTTCAAATTTGAAAGGCACCTTGTTATAAGTGGTTTTCTCAAATGAAACCGCGCTGATCATATCGCCCCCGCCCTGATAAGGCGGCATTGCCTCAAGTAAATCCAGTTTTCCGTACAGAACGCCGATTCCGGTCGGAGCGAACATTTTGTGGCCCGAAAAAACAAAAAAATCGCAATCGAGATCTTCGAGATCGACCGCGAGATGGGGCGCTGATTGCGCACCGTCCAGAAGCACCGGTGCCCCAACGCGATGAGCCATTTGAATCATCCGTTTCGCGGGATTAATCGTCCCCAACGCATTCGAAACATGGGCGATCGAAACCAGTTTCGTCCGATCGTTCAGAAGTTTTTCGTAGGCGTCGAGTGAAACTTCTCCGTTGTCAAGAACGGGAGCGACGCGCAATCGAGCACCCGTTTGTTGACACAACATCTGCCAGGGCACGATGTTGGAATGGTGTTCCAAACCCGTGATCACAATCTCATCACCCGGCGTTAAACGGTTCCGCCCGTAACTCTGTGCCACCAGATTAATTCCCTCGGTGGCGCCCCGGACAAAGACGATTTCCCGGCTGTCGCGCGCATGAAGAAATTGCTGAATCGTGGTTCTGGCATCGTCATAAGCGTCCGTCGCCTTCTGGCTTAAGTAATGAATGCCCCGATGGATATTGGCATTCCCGGCCGAATAATAACGGCTCAACGCTTCAATCACCGGCTTTGGTTTTTGAGTCGTTGCCGCATTGTCCAAATAAACCAAAGGTTTTCCGTAAATTTTCTCATTCAAAATCGGAAAGTCTTTCCGGTGCCGCTCCGCGTCAAAAGACGCCCGCGTCCCGTTTCGATGTGAATCAACCGCTGTGCTTCGTTTAAAGCCCGCCATCGGATAAATCCTTCTCCTGATCGCGATGCTTGAGCGCCTCAGGCAAGCATGAAAAATCTCCGAGCCGTTCAAACACCAAACGGCCGAGCGCCGAGCGAATCGGGTCCAGCTGAACGGTGCCGATGACTTCATTCGCAAAACCGTAAGCCAAGAGTTTCCGGGCTTTCTCCCGGCTAATCCCCCGCGTTTCAAAGTAAAACAGCGCTTCTTCTTCCAGTTGTCCGACCGCCGCGCCGTGCGTACATTTCACATCATCCGCCAAAATCTCAAGCTGGGGTTTGGTATCCACCGTCGCCTGTTCGGATAAAAGTAAATTCTTGTTCACCTGATGGGCATCTGTTTTTTGGGCATCTTGACGGACCAAAACTCTTCCGCTGAAAACCGCGGTCGATTGACCGGTGAGAATCCCTTTGTAAAGCTGGTGGCTCGTCCCGTGCGGTTTGGGGTGGTGAACGAACGTGGCGTTATCGATATGTTGATCCCCGGAGGTTAAATAAAGACCGTTCAAGGTGCACTCGGAGCCTTCCGCGGCAAGATTCACATTCAAATTATGACGGGAAATCTTTGCGCCGAACGAAATCGAGAACGACAAAAAGTGGCTGCCTTTGTTTTGCTCAACCTGTGTGGTTCCGATGTGGAAGGAGTTTCCGTTTTTCTGTTGAAGCCTGTAATAATGAAGCGCCGCATCTTCTCCCAAGGCGATCTCCGTCACCGCATTGGTAAAGGAATGCCCCCCTCCCCGTGACACGTAGCTTTCAACCACAGTGGCTTTGCTATTTCCGGCGCCAACGATTAAAACGCGCGGGTGAGAAACAATGCCCGCTGCTTCCGCATGCGAAATAAAAATGAGGTGAATCGGATTCTCAATCATGGCCCCTTCGGGCAGATAAACCAAAGCGCCGTCTTCGAGAAAAGCCGTATTCAAAGCCGCAAAAGCATCTGCATCCCGTCCGATCAATTGACCGAGATAAGGTTCGATCAAGCGGGATTCGGAACGAAAAACAGCTTTCAAACTGCACACTTTGACTCCGTTTCCGGAAGGCGCTCTCGAAAGACGGGGGACGAAGGATCCGTTCAGGAAAACCAGGCGATGCCAATTTTGCTGGCCGAAAAGAAAAGGACTGATTTGATCGTTGGAAAGTTCAATTTGCGGCTGAAGCGAGGGCAGCCGGAAAGAAGTCTCCGCGATCGGCGTGACGTTAGTGTACTTCCAGGCCTCCTCCCGCGTGGTCGGAAAACCCAGCTTTGCAAACCGGCCGATCGCTTCCCGCTGTGCTTCGCGAACCCACGACGGATTCCCTCCGTTTCCTCTCCCTTGCAAGGACTCGAAAGCATTCAGGTACGGCGTCTTCAAAACATCACGGTTCATTTTGTTTTTACTCCCTCGCCCGCTTCCGGCTCCCGCTCCTTGACCCAATCGTAACCCTTCTCCTCAAGTTGAAAAGCCAGTGCTTTGGTCCCGGATTTGACGATCCGGCCGCCGAGCAGCACATGCACATAATCGGGAACGATGTAATTTAAAAGTCTTTGATAATGAGTCACCAAAACCGTTGCGCGTTCCGGATTTCTTAACTGGTTAACGCCTTCCGCCACGATTCTTAAAGCATCGATATCCAAGCCGGAATCCGTCTCATCCAGAATGGAAAGTTTGGGTTCCAAAATCGCCATCTGCAGGATTTCGTTCCGCTTTTTCTCACCGCCTGAAAATCCCTCATTCACCGGACGATTGAGGAAACTCGGATCCATTTTGACGAGCTTCATTTTCTCTTTTAAGAGCTCCAGAAAATCAACGGCGTCGAGCTCTTCAAGCCCCTGGTGCGCCCTGATTTCATTGAGCGCTGCCTTTAAAAAATAAGCGTTGCTGACTCCCGCAATCTCAACCGGGTACTGAAACGCCAGGAAAACGCCTTCGCGCGCCCTGGCTTCCGCGCTCATTTCAATCAAGTTCTTGCCTTGATAAAATACGTCGCCTTGGGTCACCGTATAAGATTCGTTTCCGGCAAGGACCTGCGTGAGCGTACTTTTCCCGGAACCGTTCGGCCCCATAATCGCATGCACTTCACCGGCGCGGACTTTGAGGTGAATTCCCTTTAAGATTTCTTTTCCTTCAATCGATACGTGTAAATTTTTGACCTCAAGCATTCTGTTTCCCCCCGCCCTCCTGTGGTTTATCCAACGGCTCCCTCTAAACTGACGCTTAACAGTTTGGAAGCCTCGACCGCAAATTCCATCGGTAAATTCTTAAACACCTCTTTACAAAACCCGTTGATAATCATCGACACCGCGTTTTCAGGGGAAATCCCCCGCTGTTTACAATAAAAAAGCTGATCCTCGCTGATTTTGGAAGTCGAAGCTTCATGCTCCACTTTTGCAGTTCGATTCTTAACCTCAATATACGGAAGCGTGTTGGCGGCGCACCGGCTTCCCAAAAGGAGCGAATCGCACTGGGTATAATTTCTCGCGTTCATCGCGGCCGGCATCACCTTGATCAACCCGCGATACGTATTGTCCCCATGGCCCGCCGAAATTCCTTTTGCAATGACGGTGCTTTTCGTGTTCTTTCCGATATGAATCATCTTCGTGCCGGTATCTGCCTGCTGGTAATTGTTGGTCAAGGCAACCGAATAAAATTCTCCGATGGAGTCATCCCCCTGCAGAATGACGCTCGGATATTTCCAAGTGATCGCCGAACCGGTTTCCACCTGCGTCCAGGATATTTTGGAACGATGGCCGGCGCACTTGCCGCGCTTCGTCACAAAGTTGTAAATGCCGCCTTTGCCTTCTTTGTCGCCCGCATACCAATTCTGTACCGTCGAATATTTAATCTGAGCTCCTTCCAGCGCCACCAGTTCCACCACCGCGGCGTGCAATTGATTTTTGTCGCGAATCGGTGCCGTACAGCCTTCCAGATAACTCACGTAACTGCCCTCGTCGGCAACGATCAGCGTTCGTTCAAACTGCCCCGTATCTGCACTGTTGATGCGAAAATAAGTGGAAAGCTCCATCGGGCACCGCACACCTTTGGGGATATAACAAAAAGAGCCGTCGCTGAAAACGGCTGAGTTAAGTGCCGCATAAAAATTATCCGCGTAGGGCACCACGGAACCTAAATACTTTTTCACGAGTTCCGTGTGATTTTGGACGGCCTCTGAGAATGAGCAAAAGATAACTCCCTTCTCCGCCAACTTCTCTTTAAAGGTAGTCGCCACAGAAACGCTGTCGAAAACGGCATCGACAGCTACGCCGGCCAGGCGTTTCTGTTCATCCAGCGGAATGCCGAGTTTTTCGTACGTTTCCAAAATTTCTTTGTCGATCTCATCCAAACTTCCGGGTCCGTCTTTTTTCTGTTTAGGCGCCGAGTAATAAATCATATCCTGATAATCAATCGCCGGATAATGAACATGCTGCCAGCGGGGTTCGGTCATCTGAAGCCAGCGGCGGTAGGCATTCAGCCGCCACTGGAGCATAAAGGCAGGTTCTTTCTTTTTTAAAGAAATAAAACGAATGATTTCCTCGTTCAAACCGCGCGGTGCGCTATCGGCTTCTACGTCCGTAACGAAACCCCATTTATATTCCCGATTCACCAATGCTTTTGCCTGATCCATCGCTTAAGCCTCCTTTCTTTCAATCTAGCCGGCAATCACCAAATGCTTCACTTCGGTTTCTTCCTTGGCAATCATTTCAAGCGTGACCGAACTATAAAAATGGTCCAAAAGCTCTTTGGTCTTCCGCCAAACCGGCCGGAGACCGCACATCGAAAAATGCGTGCAGACAATATTCTTGCGGATGACCGGCTCACAAAAAACGCCGAACGTCTGGATATCGAAGGTTGAACCGCCTTCCAGCGCTTCGATAATTTCTTTTAACGTGATTTCGGAAGGCTTGCGTGCCAACGCATACCCGCCTTGTTTGCCCTGATGGGACACAACAATATTCGCCGCACGCAATTTTTGAAGAATCTTCTCAATATAAGTAGAAGAAAAACGTTCGTTTTTCACAATCTCCTTAATGGTCACGAGATCGGCTGTCGAATGGTTCCGCGCCATGTAAATCAGGCACACAAGCCCGTACTCTGTCTTGGTCGTGAACCGCATGGGTAATCTCTCCTTTTGCTATAAGTATAGCAAAACCAGACTAAATTTGTCCAGATTGAATTGGTCTTTAGGTAGGAAATACTCGTAAGTTATTTATTATAAATAACTTATAAACTGTATGACTCTTTAAATAAGGCCTTGAGCGCCGCCCACTTTGGGTGAAAATC
>JACQQT010000017.1 GCA_016206815.1 Candidatus Omnitrophota bacterium
GCCGATGTGACGAAGGCAGTTTTGGACGCAACCGGTGTTGGGTTCAATTGGGACATTCAAAATGCCGGTTTGGACGTGATGGAGAAAGAGGGAACGCCGCTTCCGGACCGCGTCCTTGAATCTGTTCGAAACAGCAAAGCTACCATCAAATCCCCGATCACGACCCCGGTCGGAACCGGTTTTCGTTCAATCAACGTTGCGATGCGGAAGGAATTTGACCTTTACGCCTGCCTCAGACCGTGTAAATCCTATCCCGGCGTCAGGTCCCGCTATCAGAATATCGATTTGGTGATCGTTCGGGAAAATACCGAAGATCTTTATGCGGGAATCGAGTTTCAAAAAGGGAAGGCAGAGACCAAGCAAATCATCGATTTAATCGTGAAACTTTCCAAAAACAAAATTCGGCCCGATTCGGGTATCAGCATCAAACCCATTTCGGTAACCGGAACCGAGCGCATCGTCAAATTTGCTTTTGAATATGCCCGGAAATATAAGCGGAAAAAAGTGACCTCCGTTCATAAGGCCAACATTATGAAATTTTCAGACGGACTTTTTTTGGAAGTATCGCGCGAAGTCGCGAAGCGGTATCCCGATATCGAATTTGAAGATCGGATTGTGGACAACATGTGCATGCAGCTGGTGCAAAAACCGGAGCTTTACGATGTGCTCGTGCTCCCGAATCTTTACGGGGATATCATCTCCGATGTCTGTGCGGGATTAATCGGCGGTTTGGGCGTTGCGCCGGGTGCCAACATCGGAGATCATGGCGCTATTTTCGAAGCGACGCACGGTTCAGCACCGAAGTACAAGGGCCTGAATAAGGTCAATCCGACGGCGATGATTCTTTCCGGAGTGCTGATGCTGCGCTACCTGAACGAAGAGAAAACGGCGGATCGGCTGGAGCGGGCGGTTGCCGAGGTCATTCGGGAAGGCAAAAACGTGACGTACGATATGAAGCCGGACCGCGATGATCCGACGGCGGTCGGCACGAAAGAAATGGGAGACGCCATTATTCAGAAAATGAAGGAAATGAAATGAGGAAGCCGAAGGTAACGGTGGTGGGAGCCGGTTTTGTCGGCGCGACAACCGCTCAACGGATTCTTGAGAAAGAATTAGCCGATGTGGTTTTGATGGATGTGGTGGAAGGCATGCCGCAGGGCAAAGCGCTCGACATGATGGAGTCGGCTCCGATTGAGGGTTTTTCCACCGCCATTGTCGGCACGAATTCTTATGACGAAACAAAGGACTCGGATATCGTTGTCATTACGGCAGGTCTGGCGCGCAAACCGGGAATGAGCCGGGATGATTTGCAAGCCAAGAATGCCGAGATTGTCGGCGGAATTGTCGGGGAAGTGGCTTCCAGATCTCCCAAAGCCATTTTAATCGTGGTGACGAATCCGCTGGACATCATGACCTATCTTGCCTGGAAAAAATCGGGATTCAATCATCGGCGCGTCTTTGGGATGGCAGGCGTTTTGGATTCGGCCCGCTATGCGTATTTTCTGTCGCTTGAACTTAAAATGCCGCCGAAGGAAATTGAAGCAGTGGTGCTGGGCGGCCATGGCGATTTAATGGTTCCGGCGCCGGAATTTTCAAAAGCGAAAGGTAAACCCGTTACGGACCTGCTTCCGAAAGAAACAATCGAAGCGATCAATCAGAGAACGCGGGACGGCGGCGCTGAAATCGTAACGCTTCTTAAAACCGGAAGCGCCTATTACGCCCCGTCTTCCTCGGTGACCGCCATGGTGGAAGCCATTTTAGAAGACACGGGCCGCGTCCTGCCCTGTTGTGTTTATTTAAAAGGGGAGTATGGAATTCAGGAGATGTACTGCGGTGTGACGGCGAGTCTGGGCCGCGAGGGCGTTAAAAAAGTAATCGAATTGAAACTTTCTTCCGAATCACAGGCGGCTTTAAAACAATCCGCCGAACACGTGAAAGAACAAATTGCAAAGTTGACATTGTGATCGTCATTGCGAGACAGCGTGTTCAAACAAGGTCGAAGCAATCTCAGAGTCATAGATTGCTTCGCCGAACCGACCGTTCGGTGCCGCTGTTCCAAGCGCCCGACCGGCGCTCGGTCAAGCGGCGTCGGCCTTACGGCCTCCTCGCAATGACGGTACGAGGTACGAAGTGACTAAAATCAGCTCTTCTTTTATTTTGAAAAGACTCCATTCACTTTCGGGTGTTTTCCCCATCGGTTTTTTCCTCCTGGAGCACATGTTTACGAATGCGTTTATCCTGGGAGGGCCGGAAGCGTACAATCACAAGATCGAATTTTTAAGAAACCTGCCGTTCGTCGTTTTTCTCGAGATCACCTTCATCGGTTTGCCGATCCTTTATCATGCGGGTTACGGTATTTTCATAACGCTTTCCGGAAAGAGCAATCTCTCCTCCTATCCTTATCCCCAGAACTTTTTGTATACGCTTCAGCGGGTGACCGGAATCGCGGCGCTGATTTATATCGGCTATCATGTTTATGAAACCCGAATTGTGAATGCGCTTTACGGAACCGAAGTCAGTTTCGCGCGGATGCAGGAGATTATGTCGATCCCCTTCATGTTTTGGTTTTACATAGCGGGTTTGGCGGCCGTTTGTTTTCATTTTGCCAATGGCGTTTGGGGGTTTTGCGTCAGCTGGGGAATTACGATCAGCGCGAAATCCCAGCGTAATTTCGGAATCGGTTTCGGCGCCCTCGGTCTTCTCATTTTCATCGTCGGCACGTTGTCACTCATCCGGTTGGTGTCATGAATAATACTTCTAATTTTACCTCCGCATCGTTCGATATGCCCCAGCGAGGCATATCTCACTCGCGCAGAAAGCCTCGCTCGCCCCTTCGGGGCACCGTGCCCGCTCGGCTTTCTGAGCGTGCGTCGGTAAAACAGAAGTATTATTCTATTATGCAACCTTTTGTTTAAATGTTGGATTAGTAAGGTTAAGTCGAAAACTTGTTGCCGAAGCGTTTAAATTTTGTGAGGCTTCCAGACCGAAGCCGAACAAAATTTCTAACGAGCACGGATGATTCTGCTTAGGCGGACGGCCTAGAATCATCCGCGCGCAGTGTAGCGGAGGCAATCAAGTTTTCGACACGGAGATCTAATGGAGTCAAAGCACAAATTTATAGTAGTAGGAGGCGGGTTGGCGGGGTTGATGACGACCATCAAAATCGCTGAAGCCGGGCATCGCGTCGATATTTTCTCGATCGTTCCTTGCCGGAGGTCTCACTCCGTTTGCGCCCAGGGCGGCATCAATGCTTCCGTGAACACCAAGGGGGAAGGCGATTCGCCCCAGATCCATTTTGAAGAAACCATTTATGGCGGCGATTTTTTGGCCAATCAGCCCATTGTGAAAGGAATGTGCGAAGCAGCGCCCGGCATCGTGTATATGTTTGACCGAATGGGCGTTGCGTTTAACCGGACGCCGGAAGGGTTGATTGATTTCAGACGGTTTGGCGGTACGAAGTTCCATCGGACGGCTTTCGCCGGAGCCACGACCGGCCAGCAGCTGATGTATGCACTCGATGAACAGGTCAGGCGATTTGAGACCGAGGGACTTGTGAGGCGCTACGAAGGCTGGGAGTTTATGTCCGCGGTTTTGGATGATACGCAAACCGCACGCGGGATCGTTGCGATGGATATCGTTTCGCTTGAGCTGAGAACGTTTAGGTCGGATGCCGTCATTTTGTGTACGGGAGGCGTCGGCATGATTTTCGGACGGAGTACGAATTCCACCATTTGCACGGGTTCCGCGGCGGGCAGTGTTTTCAAGCAGGGCGTTTGGTATGCGAACGGCGAATTTATTCAAGTTCACCCCACCGCGGTTCCCGGCGAGGATAAGAATCGTTTGATGTCGGAAGCCATCCGCGGAGAAGGCGGCCGGGTTTGGACATATAAAGACGGAAAGCCCTGGTATTTTCTGGAAGAATGGTACCCCAAATACGGGAATTTGGTTCCGCGCGACATTGCCAGCCGGTCTATTTTCAAAGTCTGCCGCGAATTAAAACTGGGAATCGACGGCAAAGATCTTGTTTATTTGGATATTTCCCACTTGGATCCGAAAGCGCTGGAACAAAAACTGGGCGGCGTGATCGAAATTTACGAAAAATTTGTAGGAGAAGATCCCAGGAAAGTTCCGATGCGCGTTTTTCCGTCCGTTCATTATACGA
>JACQQT010000021.1 GCA_016206815.1 Candidatus Omnitrophota bacterium
AAATTATATTAAATTGGTACTTCGAAGTCAACATATGTCCTTGTAGTATCGTCACTTTCGTGCATGTTCTTAAACGGGGTCGTCCGCAATGCGGGTTCGTCATTGCGAGCGAAGCGTGGCACTGACAGTCTTTCAAGCACGTCTAGCGCCGGCGGACAAAAAAGAGGGTGCCGTTGCCAGCAGAAAAGTGCTTTCTTTATAATGCGGGTTGGAAAAAGAATGAGCAAAAGAACCGTCAAAAAACGCATAATGGCCTTCGCGCACCAAATGGTCTTTCGCCTCAAAGCGAATGCTCAATTTCCCCATAATCACTTGCACAAATACCATCCCTGCCGTCGGCAGGAGGCGACGCTCAATCGAGGCCTCCCCTTTGACAATCACTTTGCCCACAAAAAGGTTGGGGACAAGAGGGGTATAACAAACCACGCGAAAACCACCTTTCGAAAATTCAAGGGTATACTGGCCTTTTTGGGTCCCTGCTGAAAATATCTTTTCCGGCTCTCCTTGCCCTTCCGAAAACAAGGATGCCAGCGAAACACCTAAAGCTCTCGCGATAGCTTCAAGATTCTTGAAGGAAGGCGTCCGAATCCGTCCCTTTTCAATGGCGTCCAGGGTTCCGGGATGCAGGCCGGAACGCCGCGCCAATTCAACGGCCTTCCACCCGATCAGCTTCCGACGAGTCTCTATCACCTCACCCAGCGCTATTTTGGACTTTTTCTTCTTCCCTGCTTTCTCTGCCGTTTTCAATTTCAGCCCTTTCCTAAGAACTCCTTCCATCGTTGCCTGAAAAACTGCCTACAAGTCTAACCGAGTTTAACCTGTAAGGCAAATCCCTAAGGCCAAAAACTTCGCCATTTTACCGGGAGATTTCTCTTAAAATGGATTGGAGTTTGGGGAGTAATTCTTTTCGCTCGATCATGCCGCTTTGAAGGGTGCATCTCGTTTTGACTTCCAGATCGCCATTCTTCAAATTCCGGTCACTCACAATCACCTGAAGCGGGCTTCCGATCAAATCCGCATCGTTAAACTTCACGCCGGCCCTCTCATCGCGGTTATCATAAAGCACATCGCAGCCGGCTTCGGAAAGTTCGCGATAAATTTCATCTGCCGCGCTGCTCGTTTTTTCCTCACGCTGGTTGACCGTCACCAAATGAACCGGATAGGGCGCCGCCGAAACAGGCCATTTGATTCCCTTCTCGTCGTGATGCTGTTCCACAATGGCGGCCAAGATTCGGTTCAAACCCAGGCCGTAACAGCCCATGACCATCGGATAATCTTTCCCGTCACGGCCGCGATAACAACCGGCAAACGGTTTGGTGTAACGAGTCCCCAATTTGAAGACATGACCGACTTCCATGGCCGTCACCAGCGAAAGTTTGCCGCCGCACTCCCCGCACGCATCTCCTTCTTGTACGTATCGAATATCGGCAACCTGATCCGGCTGAAAATCACGATCCACGTTCACATGCCGAAGATGTTGATCTTTTCGATTTGCCCCCGCGACAAAATCACTTCCCGAGATCAAGTCACCGTCCGCAATCATTTTCACATTTTTTAGTCCCACCG
The DNA here is from genome assembly GCA_016206815.1 of Candidatus Omnitrophota bacterium. Taxonomy (GTDB): domain Bacteria; phylum Omnitrophota; class Omnitrophia; order Omnitrophales; family Danuiimicrobiaceae; genus 01-FULL-45-10b. The sequence continues at coordinate 1,567 of JACQQT010000021.1, forward strand.
GACCCGTAAAACCGACCGGCGCTTGGCTCGCGCGTTCAATTTCATCCGGCCTCGCCAATCGAATTTCCTGTGCCCCCAATAATTTTCTTAATTTTCCTTCGTGGACTTCGTGGTCCCCTCTCACGCAAGCCGCGACCGGTTTTCCATCCGCAACATAGAAAATGGTTTTGATTAATTGATCGGGTTTTAAACGAAATGAATTTGAAATTTCCTCGATCGTTTTCAGATTGGGCGTATCGAATGCCTCCAACTTTCTGGAGGAGGCTCGAGGTTTGGTTTTGGGAATTGCCCGCGCCGCAATATCCCGGCTCGCCAAGTAATGACATCCCTCGCAGGTTGCGATCCGGTCTTCTCCGTAAGGCGAGCGCACCATAAATTCATGAGACATGTTCCCGCCCATGATTCCCGGATCGGCTGCCACGGAATCCACCGCGAGCCCCAGCCGTTTGAAAATTCTAAGATACGTGTCGTACATCAGCTGATAATTTTTCTCAAGGCCCGCTTCATCCACATCAAAGCTATAGGCATCTTTCATGATAAATTCTTTCGTGCGGATGATCCCAAAACGCGGCCTGACTTCGTCTCTAAATTTCGTTTGAATCTGATAGAGAATTTTCGGAAGGGCTTGATACGTTTTAAAATAAGCGGCGGCTAATTCGGTGACGACTTCCTCGTGCGTCGGCCCTAACACAAATTCCTGATCCGACCGATTCCGAAACGCGATCTTATCGGCTCCCAACGTTTCATAACGGCCGCTCTGTTTCCAAATTTCTGCGGGTTGGAGCGCGGGGAGCAGAAGTTCAAGCGCACCTGAGCGGTTCATTTCTTCCCGGACAATCTCGGAGATTCGCTGTAAAACTTTGAGTCCCAGCGGCAGATAACTGTAAATCCCGGAAGAAAGTTTTCGAATAAACCCCGCTTTTAAAAGCAGCTGATGACTGGTGGCTTCGGCTTCTTTTGCCACTTCGCGGAGAGTCGGAATTAACGTATCGGTCCAACGCATGATAGAAGCCCTTTATCCAACCGAAAAGAAAAATGACTTGAGTTGATCAATCGCACCGATATTGATTAAATCGTTATAAACGACGAGCACCATCAGCACCATCAAAAAATAAAATCCGAACTGGGTCAAGCGTTCCTGGACTGAAATACTGACCGCTTTTCTGCGGATGACCTCCACCAGAAGAAAAAACAGGTGCCCGCCGTCAAGCGCCGGAATGGGAAGCAAATTAATCACGGCTAAAGAAACGCTCAAGACGGCGGTAAATTGCAGTAACGTGACCCATCCCATTTGTGCGGCGCTTCCTGCCATCGAAATAATGCCGATCGGCCCGCTGATGGTTTTTAAAGACAATTGCCCCGTCACCAACCGAAAAAGCGCTTCACACGTTAGCAAAGTTAATTTCCACTCGTATTCGGCTCCTTTTACGAGAGCCTCTTTCAATCCATAACGCTCGACTGAAAATTCCTCAGACGGCTTAATCCCGATTCGGGGAACCCTCCTCGCTTGGCCAAAAATATCCTTTCCTTCTTCAAGCTGCGGTGTCACCCGGACCTGCTCAAGCTTTCCGTCACGAAGGACGGAAAATTCAAGCGGTTCTCCCTGAGTATTTAAAATGGCAAGAGACATCTCCTGCCAATTCTGAATCTTGGTCCCGTTCACTGCGGTGACCCGGTCACCCGCTTTGAGACCGCTGGCCTCAGCGGGATAACCTTCCAGAAATCCTCCTACGACGGCCGAAATCACCGGACGGCCCGCCAGCATCACGGACACAAAAAGAAAATAAGCGAATAAAAAATTCATGGCAACGCCCGCGACCAAAATCAAAAAACGATTCCACTGCGACGCGGATAAATAATCGCGGGTGTCCGACGCACCGCGCTTTTCAACCTCTTCGCTCGTCTCTCCCATGGGTTTCACAAAACCGCCGAACGGGATGAGTGAGATGACATAGCGCGTTTCTTTGCCCTGCCAATTGAAAAGCTCCGGGCCAAATCCAATCGAAAATTTTTCGACCCCGACCCCCACCAAACGGCATGCCAGGAAATGCCCCAGTTCGTGAATGAAAATGAGAACGCCGAGGGTCACAACGGTTGGGATGATTTGCGCCAACAAATTACTCATAACGCTCCGCTTTGCCGCAAGCCCAGCGATCGGCATCCAGAATCTGAGCGAGAGACGGATTCTTCACCGGCCGGTGAGAGGCCATCACCCGTTCGATCACTTTCGGAATTTGTGAGAAGGGAAGCGACCCGCCGAGAAACCTCTGAACGGCCACTTCGTTGGCTGCGTTCAGAACTGCGGGCATGGTTCCGCCCCGGCGTTTTGCCTCGTAGCCGAGCGCAAGACAAGGAAAGCGTTTCAAATCCGGCTGATAAAAATGAAACGATTTCACGCTTGCTAAATTGAGGCTCGGAATTGAATTTTGAAATCGGTGAGGATAACTTAACGCATATTGAATCGGCAGGCGCATATCGGTAATGCCCAACTGCGCCAGCTGAGACCCGTCCACAAATTCAATTAACGCATGCACCACGGCTTCCGGATGGATCACGACATCGACTTGGTCCACGGAAACGTCAAAAAGATTCGCTGCTTCAATGACTTCCAACCCCTTGTTCATCAACGTCGCAGAATCAATCGTAATCTTGGGCCCCATTTTCCAGCGGGGATGCCGGAGCGCCTCGCGGCTGGTCACTTTCCTGAAATCAACCTTGCGGTTAAAAAACGGCCCGCCGGAAGAAGTTAAAATCAGTTTCTTAACCGTTGCTTTTGAGCGGCCCTCTAAGCACTGCCATAAACCTGAATGCTCACTGTCAATCGGAATCAGTCTTCCGCCGCTTCGGCCGGCTTTTCGGCGCAGGAGTTCACCGGCCATCACCAGCGGTTCTTTGTTGGCAATCGCCACCACTTTGCCCGCTTCCACCGCAGCTAAAAGAGGCTTGAGGCCGACGGCTCCTACCATTGCAAAAACGATCTGTTCCGCACGAAGAAACGTGCTGACGGTCACCAACCCGTCAATTCCGGTCACCACACGGATACCCAGAGGCTTTAATTTCCGTTCCAACCAACCCGCGTTTTGCGATTCAAAAAGGCAAACGATATGGGGGCGAAATTTCTTTGCCTGCTCAAAAAGCAAGCGCACATTTTGCTTTGCGGCAAGCGCCACGACACAGAGTTCTCCGGAATGCGCTTCCACCACACGGAGCGTATTCACGCCGATTGAGCCGGTCGACCCGATAATCGCAATTTTCTTCATCTCACCAGCTCAGCCCTTGGATAGTCGTTAAATAATAATAAGCCACGGGAATCGTCAGCAAAAGGCTGTCAATCACATCTAAAATGCCCCCGAGCCCCGGAATATTTCCGGAGTCTTTCACCCCGGCATCCCGCTTCAGGAGACTTTCCGCCAAATCACCCAACTGCCCTAAAATTCCGAATAAAGCTCCCAAAATCGCCAAATCCAAAATGGGAACGTGGGTTAAATAGGTTTTGGACAAAAGTGATAAAAGGAAAGTGAATGAAAACCCTGCGACCGCACCTTCTACCGACTTATTGGGACTCACGTGGACGATATACTTATGTTTTCCGTAACTTTTCCCCACAAAATAAGCGGCGGCATCTCCTGCTTTCACAATCAAAATGAGATAAAAAACCCACAGCGGACCATGATCCAACGCGCGAATCTTCGTCAAAAAGGAAAAAAACCAAGCGACATAAACCAGCCCGAACAACGTGAGCGCCGAACTGACGATGGCATTGTCTTTCATGCGCCGGTGAAAATTGAAAATAAACAAACACAAAACCGCGACGGTTAAAATCACGGCTTCGCCCGGGAAATATCGTTGAAGCGGCAGAAGCGCTCCAAAAAATAAGCCCAGATAACGATTAATAAAAAAACCTTTTTGCTCGGCCATTCGAAAATATTCAAGCAAACCAAGGATCACAAAAACTTCCGTAAAAAGCGTGAAGATCCAGGCCGGCGACCAAAAAATCGCGTAGATTGCCGCGCCGATAAAGACCGCTGACCAACTCAATCGTTTCCCAAGTTGTCTGAAATCAATCATGATCCGCCTGAATCGCTTCCGTTCGCCCGAACCGGCGTTCCCGTTTCTGATATTCCTGAATGGCTTTCAAAAAGTCTTCCCGCTTAAAATCCGGCCAGTATTTTTCGCTCACATAAATTTCGGAATAGGAAATCTGCCAAAGCAAAAAATTACTGATTCGAAGTTCGCCGCTGGTTCGAATTAAAAGATCCGGATCCGGCATGTCCCGCGTATAAAGCGCTTTTGCCAAATGAGATTCGTCGATTTCCGAAACCTCGAGTCGGCCCGCCTTTACACTTTCACACAAACATCTTGCCGCATCCGTAATCTCAATCCGGCTTGAATAATTGAGCGCCAGCGTGAGGACTAAATCACGGTTGTGTTCGCTTTGTTTGATGTTCCGCTTGATTTTTTCCTGGATTTCTTTCGGAAGTTGGTCGATCCTGCCGATCACGTTAAATTTGACGCCGCCTTTTTCTAATTCCTGCAATTCGGAATCCAAATATTGAGAAAGAAGTTTCATCAAAAAATCAACTTCCGGCCTCGGACGGGCCCAATTTTCCTTCGAAAAAGCGTAGAGCGTCAAAAAACGGATTTTCAGTTCGCGCGCCGCCTGGATAATCTCGCGAATGGTTTCGACGCCCTGCTGGTGGCCTTGAACTCTCAACAAGCCGCGTTCTTGCGCCCAGCGGCCGTTTCCGTCCATAATGATTGCGACATGCTGCGGAATGTTACCGGTAGCGGCCATCGATATAAATGGTTTGCAAACGCTCTGAACCCACGGAGACTATCGAAATCGGGGCTTTTAAGAGTGCTGCGAGACGTTTTAAATATTTGCGCGCATTCGGCGGCAGGTCCTGCCATTTGCGAATGCCGCTGGTCGGCGTCTGCCAACCGGGATGTTCTTCATAAACGGGTTCTGCTTTTTCCAAAACCTCGATGTCGGAAGGAAAATCATCATACCGCTTGCCTTGATACCGGTAAGCCGTGCAAATTTTGAGGGCGGGAAGCTGATCCAACACGTCTAATTTCATGACAACTATTTTGCTGAGCCCGTTTACCAAAACGGAATGCCTGGCCACCAGCGCATCAAACCAACCGCAGCGCCGCGGACGTCCGGTGGTGGCACCGTACTCCTCGCCGCGCTTTCGAATATGTTCCATCAACCGGGGCGGAAATTCCGTGGGAAAAGGCCCCTCTCCGACTCGAGTCGTATAAGCTTTGACAACCCCGATCACTTCATTAATACGCGCCGGGCTCATTCCGGTTCCCGCCAAGGCACCGCCGGCGGAAGCATTGGAAGAGGTCACATAAGGATAGGTTCCATAATCCACGTCCAGAAGTGTTCCCTGAGCGCCTTCGAATAAAATCCGCTTCCTTTTGCGGGCCGCCTCATCCAAGAGAAGGCTCGTGTTGCGCACAAACGGTGCGATCCGATTCCGATATTCGCTGTACGTTTGAAAAAGCTCGTCAAATGAAAAAGGGGGGTGGTTAAAAATCCGTTTCAACATTAAATTTTTTTCGGCTAAAACTGTTTTGAGACGTTCTCTAAAAACGCGGGGATTCATTAAATCAATCAAACGAATGCCGAGACGGTTGACTTTGTCCGCATAGCACGGGCCGATTCCCTTTTTGGTGGTGCCTATTTTCTTCGCGCCTTTGGCGTCTTCCCGAAGCTGATCGATCAGGCGATGATAGGGAAAAATAATATGCGCGCGGTCGCTCGCAAAAAGCCGGCCTTGAATTGAAATACTGTGTTCGGAAAGCATCTTAATTTCTTGAAACAGCGCTTCCAAATCAATGACCACACCGTTGCCGATCACGCAAATTTTTTTGGGGTGAAGAATGCCGGAAGGAATCAGGTGAAGAATCACCTTTTCATTGCCAAAGCAAACCGTGTGGCCCGCATTATTGCCGCCTTGATAGCGAACGATGTAATCGCTCTTCCGAGCCAGTAAGTCGATGATTTTTCCCTTCCCCTCATCGCCCCACTGAGCGCCCACCAAGATCACATTTTGAGGTCTTGAATTTTTCATTGAACCGCTAAAACTTGATCACTTTCGCGCTGATGATCGGACGAAACGCTTTGAGTTCTTTTAAGACCGCTGCGGGAACCGCCTGATCCGTATTGATCACCGTCATGGCAAATGTCTGATTGCCTTTTTGAACGCGGCCCAGGGTCATTTCCGCAATATTCACTTTATTCTTTCCCAAAATATTTCCGACTCCGCCGACCACGCCCGGCTCATCCTCGTTGTGGATTACGAGAACGTCGCCTTTCGGAATCGCATCCAGAAAAAATTCGTTGATCCGGACGATTCGCGGTTCTTGGTTCCCAAAAAGAGTCCCCATGATCAGATTCTTCTGATGATCCATCATCACCTCAACTGTGATAAAGGTCGTAAAATCCTCAGCCTGCGTCGTCTTGCTCTCGCTCACCGCAATTCCCCGCTCCTTGGCAAGTGTGGGCGCGTTGACATAATTGACGGTTTCTCCGCAAATGGGAGTCAGCAAACCTTTTAGAATGGCTATCGTCAGAGGCGCCACATTAAAATTCGTCACTTCACCGCCATAGCGGATGGAGACATCGCGAAAGCTGCCGCCAAAAAGCTGCGCGTGCATGGAGCCGATACGCTCAGCCAAAATCAGCCATGGTTTCAACACTTTCATCGTTTCAAAGTCAACGGACGGCAAATTGACAGCGTTCCGGATCCCGCGCTCAAGGAGGGCGTCCAGCACCTGCTGAGCCACCGAAACCCCTACGTTTTCCTGCGCTTCCTGAGTCGCCGCTCCGAGATGCGGAGTGGCAACCACCTGGCTTAAAGAAAGAAGCGGATGCTTTCCGGGCGGTTCTTTTTCAAAGACATCCAGTGCGGCTCCCCGTATTTTTCCCGCTTTAATCGCCTCATACAGTGCTTTTTCATCCACCAGACCGCCGCGTGCGCAATTGATGACGAAGACACCCGGCTTGACGAGTTGAAATGCCTTTTCATTCAGGATGCCCCTGGTTGCTTCCGTCAGCGGAACATGCAACGTGATGAAATCGGAAGTTTTCAGTAATGTTTCCAAATCGACCACCTCGACTCCCAGTTGATGAATGCTTTCCTTGGTGATAAACGGGTCGTGTGCTAAAACATGCATTCCGAACGCATTGGCTCGGACAGCGACTTCGCGTCCGATCCGGCCGAAACCGATAATTCCCAAGACTTTTCCGTGGAGTTCCGTTCCGATAAATTGGTTCCGTTTCCATTCTCCGCCGCGAACACTCGTCTCTGCCTGCGGAATGTTGCGCGCCATCGAAAGAATGAGCGACATCGTGTGTTCGCAGGTCGAAATCGTATTGCCTTCAGGCGTATTCATCACGATAATGCCCTGTTTGGTTGCCGCGGCCAAATCCACGTTGTCCACGCCCACACCCGCCCGCCCGATTACTTTAAGGCGTTTCGCTTCCTGAATAAGGTCCTTCGTCAGATGCGTCCCGGAACGCACAACGATGGCATCGTACTCACCCACTATTTTTTTTAATTCCTCCGGCGGAAGGCCGGTTTTAATGTCTGTCTGGATTTGCGGTTCCTTTTTAAAAATCGCAAGGCCGCCCTCCCCTAACGGATCGCTGATTAAAACTTTGAAGTTGGTTTTCATGTTACACTTTCGCCGATTGGGCCTTTTGGAGTTCAGTCAATGTTTCTTTAAGCGCTTCGATTCCTGTTCGAACATCCGTTTCTGAAATAAATCCCATGTGAGAAATCCTAAAAATCTTCCCCTTCATTTCGCCTTGCCCGCCCGCCATCGTGACACCCTTTTCATCCCGCATGACGGAAACCAATTTTTCGCCGTCCACACCGGCCGGCACCTTGACAGCAGTCAAGGTGTTGGCGGGCCGCTTGGCAAAAAGCTCGAGCCCCAGCTCGTGAACCATTTTTCGCGTCTTTCGCGCCAGCTCAGCCGTCCTGCTCCAAACCTTTTCCATTCCTTCCGCCTTGATTCGCGCCAACGCAACTTGAAGCGCCAGCACTAAAGTCAGCGCAGGTGTAAACGGCGTATCCCAGTCGCGAAGTGATTTTTCATACTGCGCAAGATCCACATAAAACCGCGGAAGCTTTGCATTTTGATGAAGCGCGATCGCTTTTCCATTCGCCGCCAAAAAAGCAAGTCCCGGCGGAATCATCAAACCCTTTTGAGAACCGCTCACCACCACATCCACTCCCCACTGATCCATTTCCAATCGATCGGCTGCCAGTCCGCTGATGGCGTCTACCACAAAAATTGCTTTTGTTTTCGAAACGATTTTGGCGATGGCTTCAATATCCAGTAAAACGCCCGTTGAAGTCTCGCAAAGCGTTCCGTAGACCGCTTTTGCATCCGGATGAAGCTTCAAGGTCTTTTCAACTTCTTCAGGCGTTACCGTCTCACCGTACGGCGTTTTCAACACGATGGCGTTCAGTTGATAAGCTTTTGCCAACTTGCTCCAACGCTCTCCGAATTTCCCTACTTCCAGTACCACCACCTTCTCTTGCGGTGAAAGAAAATTCACGACGCCGGCTTCCATCGCAACGGTTCCGGAACCCGTGAAGGTGTAGACATTGCGGGCCGTTCGAAAAACGATTTTTAAATCTTCCGAAACCTCTTGAAACAGTGCGCGGTAACGCGGCGTTCGGTGATGAAAAATAGGCTCCGCCATCACTTTCAAGACTTCCGGCGGCACCGGCGTCGGTCCCGGTGTCAGTAAAATATTCCGTTTGGTCATTTGATTACTTCTTTCCGCTCGGAACATCGGGACGCTGTTCGATCACCTGATCCACAATCCCGTAATCCTTAGATTCCGTCGCAGACATGAAAAAGTCACGGTCTGAGTCTTTCTCGATTCGTTCCAGCGGCTGGCCCGTATGTTTAGCTAGGATGTTGTTCAAATCGGCTTTCAACTTCAAAATCTCCCTCGCGTGAATACTGATGTCGGAAGCCGTCCCTTGCGCCCCGCCCCACGGTTGATGAATCATGACTCGTGCGTGCGGCAGCGAATAACGTTTTCCCTTGGTACCGGCTGCCAATAAAAGCGCCCCCATGCTGGCTGCTTGGCCCACGCAATAGGTTGAAACATCGCATTTTACAAATTGGATGGTGTCGTAAATGGCGAGCCCCGCCGTCACGCTCCCGCCGGGCGTGTTGATATAAATGTTGATGTCTTTGGCAGGCTCTTCCATTTGAAGAAACAAAATTTGAGCGATAATCAAATTTGAAATCGTATCGTCAATGGGCGTGCCGATAAAAACGATACGGTCCTTCAGCAACCGTGAATAAATGTCGTAAGCCCGCTCCCCGCGTCCGGTTTGTTCGATGACCATCGGAACCAAATACCCGCTCATAAATTCCTCCTCTACTTTTTATTTTCCGTAACGATTGCTTTGTCTTTCAGCCAATGAATTGTTTTTTCACTTATAATTTGCTGCCGCAAGGATTCCCTGCGATCTTCATCCTGCGAAAAATAGGTTTTTACTTCTTCCAGCGGACGGCGCGCGCGTTCCGCAAGCGATCGGTATTTTGCTTCTAAATCTTCCTCTTTCGCGTCGAGATGCTCACGTTCCGCAACCTCATTCAAAAGAAACGAAATCCGAACCTGCCGTTCTGCTTCCGGTTGAAGTGCTTTTTGGAGTTCATCTTTCTGTTTGACGGCATCTTCTTGTTTCACACCTTGGGAAATCAACATCTGAATCCGGTCCTCCACCAAAGCCTGGCATCTCCGTTCCATCATTCTGGACGGAATTTCGAACTTGGATCGTTTGATCAGTTCGTCTAAAAGCGCTTGTTCTACTTTTCGTTCCACCTCTGTTTTTTTATGCGTCTCCAAATCGCGGCGGATCTCATCTTTCAGCTGAACGAACGTCTCACACTGACTGACTTCTTTGGCGAATTCGTCGTCTAAAAACGGGAGTTTCTTTTCCTTAATTTCTTTCACCGTCACTAAAAAATGTCCCGTCTTTCCGGCAAATTCCTTTTTCCCGTAATCGGCCGGAAAAGTAACGAGGACTTCTTTTGTCTCACCGGCCTTCGCGCCCGTCAGCTGTTTGGAAAATCCTTCCAAAAAATCTTTTTCGCGGATTTCAATCCACTCGCCCTCGCGTTTTTCCACTTCTTTCCCATCCACGACGAGCGCGTAATCCGAGATCAAGAAGTCTCCAAGTTGAGCGGCGCGATCTTCTACGGCTTGAAACTTCGCATGTGATTCACGAATCCGGGTTAACGTTTCCTCGATCTCGGATTCATTCGCCTCTACCGGATCCCGCTTGACGGAAAGACCGACGTATTTGTCGATTTTGAGTTTCGGACGCATCTCCACATGCGCTTTAAATTTGAGACGGTTCTCGTTAAATTCCACATTCTCGATTTGCGGATAGCCGATCATGGCAATCTCTTTTTGCCGGATGGCGTCTCGAAAACTTCGTGAAACCAATTGCTTCCACACTTCGTTTTTCGCCTCTTCTTTAAAGTGAAGCGCGACGACATGCTTCGGCGCATGCCCGGGCCGGAAACCGGGAATCTTCGCCCGCTTTCCAACTGCTGTGTAAAACGTCTCGAATTCTTCGGTCACGGTCTCCGGAGGCAGATCGATGGTGAGAACCTTTTCACAAGAGCTGAGGTCCTTTACGTCAATTTTCAATTTCATACACCTTTCTCAGATCTAAAACATTTGGAGCGGGAGACGGGATTTGAACCCGCGACATCAACCTTGGCAAGGTTGCGCTCTACCAGCTGAGCTACTCCCGCG
>JACQQT010000022.1 GCA_016206815.1 Candidatus Omnitrophota bacterium
TACCAACAAACCTCCCGTTAAATCAATCGCAGAATCTTGCCAGACGGGGCACGCGACAAACATCATTACAGGTTTTGCTGTTGGGCTTGAAAGCACGGTTTGGGCAATTTTGGTGATATCGGTTGCTATACTGATCTCGGCCTTGATCTATCAGGGAACCAACCCCACCTTTGTTGCCTATGGCGTTGCCATGTCAGGCATTGGACTTCTCACCTTGACGGGTAACAATATCTCTATGGATGTTTTCGGACCTGTTGCAGATAACGCAAATGGAATTGGTGAGATGGCTCATCTTCCCAAAGAGGCGAGGCAGATTTTGGCCGATCTTGACGCTGTCGGCAATACAACCAAGGCAATTACGAAAGGCGTCGCTATCGCCTCTGCTGTTGTTGCTGCAATTTCGCTCTTTAACGCCTACATCACAGATATCAGCAACCTAACAAAGGAAACCTATCATCAAATTGCCTCTCGGCTTTCGGTCTCTGACCACAATGTTTTCATCGGTCTTCTCATTGGTGGCGCCATACCCTTTCTCTTTAGTTCGCTTACGATCAAGGCAGTCGGAAGAGCCGCTTTTCTCATTGTCAAAGAAGTAAGGGAACAACTGCAGGACAAAGAGATATGGGAAGGAAAGAAACTGCCTGATTATGCTCGAGTCGTTTCCATTTGTACGGCAGCCGCTCAGAGAGAACTAGTTCGCCCTGGTCTCCTTGCCATTTTAGCGCCCATTTTGATCGGCCTTCTTCTCAAAAAAGAGGCACTCGGAGGCTTTCTTGCAGGAATGATTCTCTCAGGCCAGCTCCTGGCTGTTTTCATGGCCAATGCAGGAGGGGCATGGGATAACGCAAAAAAATTGATTGAAGACGGCCTTTTTGGTGGAAAAGGATCAGAGGCTCATAAGGCTTCAGTGACAGGCGATACGGTGGGGGATCCTTTAAAGGATACGGCAGGTCCTGCGCTCAACCCATTGATTAAAGTGATGAATATGGTGGCTCTTCTAGCAATCCCGATCGTGGTCCGTTATGAAAATTCTCCTGTTGCAACTTGGATTGGCGTTCTTCTCGGCATCTTTCTTTTATTTATCATCCTTCAAAGGCCAAAACCTACCAAAGAAGAAAAAGAAGAAGTAGAAATCCTGCAAAGAGCCTAAACCAAGGATTTTTCTCGACGCTCCGATCGAATCGTTTGTTTTGCTTTCTTTGTAGTTTTAACAAGCCTATTTTTTAAAGCCTTCTCAAGCATCTCAGCAAGTCGCTCAGTCTTTACGTCATAGAGGAGAGAACCATTGTCGGCTAAGGATATCTTGCCTGTTTCCTCCGAGATGATGATGGCGAGGGCATCCGTCGCTTCGCTCAAGCCCAGGGCTGCCCTGTGTCTTGTGCCAAGTTCTGTTGGAAGATCACTTCTGTTGGAAAGAGGAAAGAGAACTCCTGACGCAACCACGCGGTCTCCTTGAATCACCATCCCACCGTCATGAAGAGCTCCAGGGGGCGTGAAGACAGAGAAGATGATTTCCCTTCCA
>JACQQT010000019.1 GCA_016206815.1 Candidatus Omnitrophota bacterium
AAGCTGCTCCCATCAAAGCATCCTCCAAGAGTTCATGATCTGTCCGTGGACGAACGGAACCTAGTCGACCTTCTTCTGAAGCAAGCGAAACGCCAGCCGGAACAACCTGCGCTGCGCTTTAAGAAAGCCGGGAAATACCACGATATTACGTGGGGCGCTTTTCGAGATTCTGTCATTCAGATTGCGTTATCCCTGAAAAAATCCGGGATTCGTAAGGGGGATTCGATCGGACTCCTTTCCGAAAATCGTCCCGAGTGGGCCTTTGCCGATCTTGGGATTTTATCCCTCGGAGCTGTTGTGATCCCGATTTATCCTACCGCTTCGCTTCCAGAAATCGAGCGCATTTTAGCGCATTGCGAAACAAAAACGCTTTTCATTTCAACCCGGGATCAGTTGGCGCGAATTGATTCGATTATTGCGAAAAACCACCGGATTCAACAGGTCATTCTGTTCGAAACACCTCACACGCCTCGCGCAAAAGTTTTTTCGTTGGAAGATTTTATCGTCGCCGTCAATCCGCACGCGCAGTCTTCTGTGGCCGAGTTCGATAGGCTCGTTGACGCAGTTCAGGCGGGCGATCTTGCCACGATTATTTACACCTCCGGGACCACCGGGCCGGCCAAAGGAGTGATGTTGTCGCACCTGAATTTTTTAGTGAATTGCCATGACGCCCTCTGTGCACTTGAGCTCAGTCGCTCTGATTTATACTTGTCCTTTTTACCGCTGAGTCACGTCTTTGAGCGGATGGGAGGATATTATTTAAGCCTGCTGTGCGGGGCGGTAATCGCCTATGCGGAAAATATGAATACGGTGCCGGAAAACTTAACGGAAGTCCGCCCTACAATTGCTTGCAGCGTCCCCCGGTTTTTCGAAAAAATGTACGGACGGATTCAGGCCGGAATTGAGCAGTCCGGTTTCCTGAAGAAGCGGCTTTGCCGGTGGGCGTTGAATGTCGGATCACAGATCGCACAATTAAGATTGAATCGTCAAAAGATTCCAGCGCTCTTTGCACTTCAGGGATACATTGCCGAACGGCTGGTTTATTCGAAGATTTACCGGAAATTGGGCGGGCGGTTGCGGTGTTTTATTTCGGGTGGCGCACCGCTTCCGAAGGAACTTGCCGAGTTTTTTTATGCGATGGGAATTTTGATTTTGGAAGGGTATGGGCTGACCGAAACTTCTCCCGTCATTTCCGTCAACCGGTGGCAAGAGTTTAAATTTGGTTCCGTCGGCCGCCCGCTTCCGAACGTTCAAGTTAAAATCGCAGAAGACGGAGAGATTCTGGCGCAAGGGCCGTCGATCATGGGCGGGTATTTTAAGGATGAAGAAGCCACCCGGAAAGTGCTGGAGGGGGGTTGGTTTCATACCGGTGACTTGGGAAGGATGGATGCTGACGGATTTCTTTATGTCACGGGCCGCAAAAAAGATATTATCGTTACCTCCGGCGGGAAAAACATTTCACCGCAAAACATTGAAAACCTGGCTCTCAGCGATCCGCTGATCTCGCAGATTGTGATTGTCGGCGATCGGCACCATTTCATTACCGCTCTCATCGTTCCTAATTTTGAAAGGCTGCGAAATGAGCTGAAAGCTTCCGGGGTTCGGGCCGGTGAATCGCCCGAGGAAATCATTCGGATTCCCCAGGCCCATTTTTTGCTGCGTCAACATCTTGAAGAACGGATGCGGGATTTGGCGTCGTATGAAAAGATTAAATATTTTACCCTGCTGACCAAAGAATTTACGCAGGAGAAGGGCGAAGTGACTGCGACCATGAAAATTCGGCGCGCCGTTGTGAGCGAGCATTTTCACGATGCGATTGAGCGAATGTACCGCGAAACGGAAAATTCGGCATATGAAGAAGCAAGAAACCGGATATTTTTCCTCGCTTGACGGTCTCCGGCTTTTTTATCGGGCTTGGGAAAATGATTCGCCCCATGCGATCCTTCTGATCCACGGTCTCGGAGAACACTCGGGCAGGCACACCGAATTGATCGAAGCGTTAGGCGATCTTCCGTTTTCATTTTACATTCATGATTTAAGGGGCCATGGGCAGTCGGAAGGCGAGCGGATGTATGTGGATCGCTTTGAGGATTTCGTCGAAGATATTTATACTTTCCGGAAGTTTATTTTGGATCATCGGCAAGGTCAAGGGAAACGGTTCATTTTGCATGGACAAAGCCTCGGCGGACTCATTGCGACTCGTGCAGCGCTCCGTCATCAGGCAGACTGGGATCGTCTCGTTTTGCTTTCGCCTTTTTTTGGGCTTCCCCTGGGCGATCGGATGGCAGGTTTTACCGCTTCGATCCTGTCACGAGTCGCACCTAGACGCATGTGGCAGAACCCATTCCAGCCTGTTTTTTTAACACACGACGTTGACCGCTTGCAGGCTTATCAACGGGACCGGCTGATCCAAAGGCAGATTACAAGCCGGCTGGCTGCGGAGATTGTCGAAGCGGCAAAGCAGACCTTATCTGAGGCTTCTGGAATTTCACTTCCCCTCTTGCTATTGGCTGCGGGGGACGACCATATCGTGTCTACTCGAAAAGCAAAAGAGTTCTTTTCAAAAGTGGCCTCATCTGATAAAAAAATGCAGGTTTACGACGGGTTTTATCACGAGCTCATTCACGAGTGGGATCGAGTGAAACCCATTCAGGACCTGAAGGATTACCTGGCAAGTATTAGTTAGTGGGTAAGGGCCGGCTCCACAAAAAACGTGTGGGGCTGGCCCTGATTTCCGATAGATTAAATGATTGAATGATAATCAGGGCCGGTGCTAAAGCACCGCGAGGTCAAGGTTCTTTTGGCTTTTAAGAACAGTGACTGTATGAACGTTGTATTAGGAAATCATCAGTATTAGGGCCGGTAGCTCAGTTGGGAGAGCGCCACATTCGCATTGTGGAGGTCGTGGGTTCAACTCCCATCCGGTCCAGATTTTTAGACGGTCCAGCAGTTATCAGAAGGATGAGGACGAATCCGTTGAGAACTGAAACAAAATTAGAAGTTGGGCTTGCTCAGATCAATCCCACGGTCGGCGATTTTCAAGGCAACCGTGAGAAAATATGCTCCTACATTGATGCGGCCGAGGAAGCGGAGCTCGATTTAGTGGTGTTTCCGGAGCTTGCCGTTTCCGGATATCCCGTATGGGATTTGGCGAACAAAAAGAGATTTGTTCTGGAAGGTTTGAAATCGCTTGCCCTCATTGTCCGCACGACGAAGCGCAAGCGCGTGACCGTCGTGGTTGGTTTTATTGATTTGGCCGCTGAAAAGCGGGGAAAGAATTACAACGCCGTTGCGGTAATTCGCAACGGCAGGATCATTCAAAAACAATACAAGACGTTACTGCCTACCTATGACGTTTTCCTGGAGGAAATCTTTTTCGCTCCCGCCCGCAAGCATTCCCTTTTTTCACTTCGCGGCATTTCCGTCGGAACCACGATTTGCGAAGACATTTGGGATGATCCGTATCCGGTAAAGCCCGCTCAGCTTTTGGCAAAACGCGGGGCAAAACTTTTGATCAACGTTTCCGCTTCGCCTTATCACCGAGAGGCGCTGGCGAGGCGCAAGGCAACGGTCCTCCGGAAAGCGAAAGCGTACGGCTTGCCGGTGATTTACGTGAATCAAGTGGGCGGGCAGGACGATCTCATTTTTGACGGCCGAAGTTTTGTCTGCAATTCAAAAGGGCAGATCTGTTTTCAGGCGGCGGCGTTTAAGGAAGGACTTTTTCCGGTGTCGATTGATTTGAATTCAAGCGCTCGTCGCCCCCAAACTTCTTTGAGAAGCGCCGGGACTGATGACGTTCAAGAAATGTATGAAGCGCTCATCCTCGGGCTTCGGGATTACATTCGGAAAAACAGGTTCAAGAAAGTGGTGATTGGCATCAGCGGCGGGATTGATTCTGCGCTGGTGGCAACTCTGGCGGCGGATGCGCTGGAGCCCGAGTCCGTCATCGGCGTTTCGCTTCCGGGGCCGTACTCATCTCAACATAGTTTAAAGGATGCACGGGCGTTAGCACAAAATTTAGGGATTGAATACCGGGTGGTGTCCATTCGCCAACCGTATGCTCGGTTTATCCGGGAAGCGATTTCGGATAAAAGGCGTCGGAAAGTTGCTCCGGTTGAAAAAAAATCCATTACGGTTGCCATGGAAAATCTGCAGGCAAGGCTGCGGGCGATCGAATTAATGTACTTATCAAACGATGAAGGAGCACTTTTGCTGACCACCGGTAACAAGTCCGAGCTTGCGATGGGGTACAGCACGCTTTACGGCGATATGTGCGGCGGACTTTCGGTGCTGGGGGATGTGTACAAAACGGACGTCTACCGGATTGCCCATTATCGGAATTCACTTGGCAAAGTGATTCCGGATTCAACCTTGCGAAAGGCGCCTTCTGCGGAGCTTCGCCCCAATCAAAAAGACCGGGATTCTTTGCCGCCTTACTCGATTCTGGATCAAATTCTACGCCATTACATCGAACGCAATATGAGTTTCGATGAGATCATCAAAGCGCTTGCCGCAAAACGCATTTCAGCCGGGATGGTTCGGCGCGTTCTCCGAATGGTGGATCACAATGAGTACAAAAGACGCCAGCTCCCGCCTTCGCTCCGCATTACGCAGAAGGCTTGGTTCGGGCGCAGAATGCCGATTACCAACCGGTTTGAAAGTTAGATGCTAGACGGTAACTTGCCGGAATGATAGAATAACCGTTATTAACACCGAGGACAGAGATGCAAAACACAGTGAATGAGGCGGGGAAAGCTGCAAGTTTGTATGGGATTTTGCTTTTGGTTTTTATTTTAACAAGCTGTGCGGGACAAAACAAATCGGTTCAGAAGTTGACGAAACCGGTGGACCAGACCGCGGAAGATCTGTTCAAGATTCGGGAATTGAAAAGCGACACCGGGGAAACCAGGGCGGTCGTCTCTCCTGCAGACGAAGGACAATTTAAGATTAAATTCTGACACCGTCTGGCTGCAGTCATGTATGGGAAGACGGTGCTGTACACATTCACATTTGGAATGATCACATTGTACTAGTTGTGTTAAAACCCGCGATATTTGTCGACCACGTCAAAACTCCCCTGGGAACTTTCCAGATCGTTGCCACACGATACGGATTGCGGGAAGTTCATTTCCCTCACAAAGCTGTCATTCCCCGGCTTGAACGGGGAATCCAGCGTCTGGATTCCCGCCGTTCCGACCGAACGGTGCCGGATGACCGAGCGGCCGACCGCCGCTTGACCGACCGGCCCGTACGGGGGAATGACAAGGAAGTTAGAAGCATTTTCAAAAAGGCGAAATCCTATTTGAATTCATTTCTAGCAGGGGAAAAAAATTACAAGAAAGCAGTTTCAGTCGATTGGACAAATTTTAAACCGTTTGACCGGCGCGTGTTGAAAACACTCGTGAACCAAACCAAAACAGGGCAGACGATTTCCTACAGCGAACTTGCCAAACGATGCGGCAAGCCGCGCGCTCAGCGGGCGGTTGGAAATGCACTCAATCGAAATCCGATCCCTATTTTGATTCCGTGCCATCGTGTGCTTCGAAAGGACCAAAGTTTGGGCGGGTACCGCGGCGGCTTGAGATGGAAACGTACACTTTTGGAGTTGGAAAAATCGTTTGAATCCTAAAAAACTTGCGACGCTCGTCTATGAAGCCTGCGAATCGAAAAAAGGAGAGAATCCGCTCGCGCTCGATATCCGCAAGCTGACGGACATTGCCGAGTTCTTTGTATTGGTGCACGGAACCTCCGATCGCCACGTCCGGACTCTGGCGGACGGAGTCATCGAGTCTCTTGCGAACGAGGGAGTCCGTCCTTTTCATGTGGAAGGGCGCAATGAAGCCTCCTGGATTCTCCTTGATTATGGAGTGGTCATGGTTCATGTGTTTCATCATGAAATGAGGAAGTTTTACAATTTGGAACGTCTTTGGGGAGACGCTAAAATTGTAAAAATGAATCAAAAACATGAAAAAAAAGCTAAAAGACCTCGTTGATCAAACGTTTCCAGCTCTTGCCAAAACGCTGGGGATTCCGGAAGATGTGCTGCAAAAGACCTCCTATGACATCGCGCTTCCCAAAATCAACGCTCACGGGGATTTGTCCATCAATTTAGCGTTTCAGATCGGCCGATTTCTTAAAAGGAATCCACTTGAAGTTGCAGCCGCCTGCCAGAGTGTGTTGACCGAAAGCATACAGCGCAATGTTGCCTGGAAGGCGTGGATTCTGGAAATTACGGTGGAGAAACCGGGGTTTATTAACTTTCACTTAACGAACCAAGCGATTGCAACGCAATTAATTGAGATATCAGGCCAGGATCAACGTTTCGGTACTTCTACCAAAGGAGCGGGAACGAAAGTTGTGATCGAGTTCGTCAGCGCCAACCCGACGGGGCCGCTGACAATCGCGCACGGCCGGCAAGCGGCTATCGGAGACACCCTGGCTCGGATTTTGAGTGCCGTCGGTTACAAAGTGCACAAGGAATTTTATTTGAATGACGCCGGTCGCCAGATTCGGCTTTTAGGGCAGAGCCTGTGGGCGCGTTACCGGGACGTGTGCGGTGAAAAAGCGCTGCTCCCGGAGGAAGGCTATCAAGGCGCTTATCTCATCGATATCGCAGCGGCGTTAAAAAAAGAAAAGGGTGATTCGCTTTTAAAAAAAGAGCCGGAAAAAGCGTTGGAAGAAGTGACCGCCTACGGGATTCAATCCATTTTGGAGAATATCAAGAAAGATTTGACTGAGATGCGGGTTGAGTTTAATGAGTATTTCAATGAAACGTTGCTCTATCGGAAAAAACTGACTGATCGCGCTCTGGAGATTCTCCGAAAAAAGAATCTTTCCTATGAGGCGGACGGGGCGCTTTGGTTTCGTTCCACCCAGTTTGGCGATGATAAGGACCGGGTGTTAAGAAAGAAAACGGGGGAGTACACGTATTTAACTCCTGACATTGCATATCATCAAAATAAGTTCGAGCGAGGGTTCGATCGAGCGATCAACCTGTGGGGACCGGATCATCACGGCTATGTGCCAAGGCTCAAGGCGGCTTGCCAGGCCTTGGGGTTTGAGGCAAAGCAATTGGATGTTTTGATCGTGCAGTTGACCACGCTTTATCGGGACGGTGAGCCCGTTCGAATGTCGACCCGGGCGGGTGAATTTATTACGCTTCGGGAACTGATGGATGAGGTGGGGGTGGATGCCGCGCGGTTTTTTTTCCTGATGCGGAAAGTCGACAGCCATTTGGATTTTGATTTGGCGCTGGCGACGCGGAGGACGGATGAAAACCCTGTTTATTATCTTCAATATGCGCATGCCAGAATTTCAAGCATTCTCGAATTCGCCAACCGCAAGGTAGACTCCAATGCGGACCTCTCGCTGATCCGGGAGGAGGAGGCGTTTGATTTAATCAAGAAAATGGCCGAGTATCCGGAAGCCTTGGAACAAGCCGCCCAGCATTTGGAACCTTACCGGATTGTGGATTATTTAAGGGAGCTTGCCGCCTTGTTTCATCGGTTTTATACGCTTGACCGGATCGTCAGCGATGATGAACCGCTCACAAAATCACGACTTCTCTTGACCGATTGCGTTCGGATTGTCTTAAGAAACGGGCTGGCGGTCTTGGGGGTTTCGGCTCCCCGCAAAATGTGATGTCAAAAAAAGTCCTTTTTTTGGTCGGGCCTACCGGAAGCGGTAAGTCAAAGCTGGCCTTGTTTCTTGCGAAGCGATTGCGGGGCGAAATTATTTCCTGCGACTCCATGCAAGTGTATCGCGGGATGGACGTGGGAACCGCAAAGCCCACCCCAAAAGAACAAAGACAGATCCCGCATCATTTAATCAATCTGATATCGCCTCGCGCTGAATATTCCGTATTCAAATTTCGCGCGCAAGCACTCCAAGCCATCAAAACCATTTTGGCCCGTAAACATCTTCCGATCATCGTGGGCGGATCCGGGCTTTATGTCAAAGCAATCGTTGACGGGATTGCGCCTCAGCCGGGCAAGGAAAGAAGCGTGCGCGAACGTTTGGAAAAAACAGCAAAGAAGAAAGGAGTTTCTTATTTGTACCGACAACTTGAGGCGTCCGATCCCGAGAGCGCAGCCAAGATTCATTCCAATGACTTGCGGCGCATCATTCGGGCGCTTGAAATTTTCGAGTTATCCAGGCGGACAAAAACAGATTGGAAACAGGAAACAAAGGGTTTGGAGGAAATGGGAGTTCAGCCGCTTATGTTTGGGTTGCTCAGAAAACGCGAAGCGCTTTACCGAGGGATTGAAGCCCGCATTGAAGCAATGTTTCAGGCTGGATGGGTCCGGGAAGTTCAGAGGCTCAAGCGCATCGGTTTTTCAAAGACTGCCCGTGCCGCAATCGGTTATCACGAGATCCTGGGATATCTAGCCGGAACTCAAACCCTGGAGGATGCAAAGTCAGAAATCAAAAAAAGAACGCGTCATCTTGCAAAACGGCAGATGACGTGGTTCGGCAAAGACAAACGAATTCATTGGATCTCAGTTTCCGGCGAAAATTTCATTCAGCATTCTGCGCTCGTGATCAGACGCCATTTTAGAAATTAGTCATTCATGGCACGAGACAAAGCTTTTCTGGCCGGAATTTTTAGAAAAGGGATTGAAAGAGGGCATTCCGAGAAGATTCTAGAGGAATTGTCTGAGTTAACGCGCTCTGCCGGCGGGATGGTCGCAGGCACCCTGACGGCTCACATCGAGCGGCCCACATCAAATTTATTTATCACGCGGGGAAAACTTGAAGAAATCAGGTCTAAAACCACCGCTGTGAAAGCAAACCTTGTGATTTTCAATGTAGACTTATCACCGGTGCAGGCGAGGAATATCGAAGCGGCGCTAGGCGTGCGCGTCGTAGACCGGACGGGTTTAATTATTGATATTTTCGCCCGCCGCGCGCAGTCAAGAGCAGGACGCCTTCAGGTGGAGCTTGCGCAGCTGAATTATTTACTGCCGCGTTTGGTGGGCCGCGGCGTCATCATGTCCCGCACAGGCGGCGGAATCGGAACGCGCGGGCCCGGCGAACAAAAGTTGGAAGTCGATCGGCGGAAGATCCGCGAAAGAATCGGACGCGTTCAGAAAGAGCTGGTGAAGTTGAGATCGCATCAGCGTTTACTCAGAAAGCAACGGAAGAGAAAAGCATTTTCGGTGGCAGCCATTGTGGGGTATACCAATGCAGGAAAGTCTACGCTCGTGAATGCGCTGACCCAATCTCGTATTTTTGTAGAAGATAAATTATTTGCAACCCTGGATCCCACCACCCGGATTTTAGAAGTGCCGGGAAGCCACGGGATTTTATTGACGGATACCGTCGGATTTTTGGTCGATCTTCCGCATTCCTTGATCGAGGCGTTTCAGGCGACTTTAGATGAGGTGATCGAAGCAGATTGCTTGATCCACGTGCTTGACGTTTCAAATGCTGCCTATCAGGATCAGCATCGCGCGGTCCTCCGAGTGTTGGAGGAATTAGGAGTCCATGGAAAACCTTCCGTTTTGGTTCTCAATAAAGTGGATCGTTTGGACGAATTACAAATGGAACGTGCCTCCAATGCGTTTCCGGAAGGAATTCTCATTTCAGCCAAGGAGAGGCTTCATTTAGACCGGCTCATTCAAGCCGTTCAACGCATGATGACACAAGAGGTAAATATCAGATGAATCGCCCCATCGGATTATTGTCGGATTTTGGACTCAGGGATCATTACGTCGGATCGCTTAAGAGCGTGATTCTAAAGATCAATCCGGAAGCCATCCTTTTTGATTTGACGCACGATATCCGCCCTCAGAACATTCATGAAGGGGCGTTCGTCCTGAATGCAATCTACCGGGTTTTGCCTCCTCAAGCAATTGTGGTCGCAGTGGTAGATCCCGGCGTTGGGAGCGATCGTCAAGCTATCTGCGTCAAAACGAAGCATTCTTTTTTGATTGCACCCAACAACGGGATTTTGCATTTTGCACTCCAAAATGAAAAGTCCTACGAAATCAGGGCGATTACCAATGAACGTTATTTTCATTTGCCGGTGAGCTCAACGTTTCACGGCAGGGATATTTTTGCACCCGTAGCGGCGCACTTGAGCCGGAAAGATATCTTTTCATCTCTCGGGCCTCGTATCCAAAAGATCAAACCCCTGCCGATTCCAAAGGCACGTCGCGCAGGCAAACAGATTCATGGCGAGGTGATTTATCTCGATCGATTCGGAAACGCAATGACCAATATTAATCGCGGGATGATCACTTCTCCAAACCCAAAACGCTTAACCGTCCGGGCAAAACGTAAGTTCCGGGCCCTATTGAAACCATTTTTTGGCGCCGGAGAAAAGGGGAAACTGATTGCGTTATGGAACAGCGGAGAGCTTCTGGAGTTGGCCGTTCGGGAAGATTCAGCCCAAAAAAGGTACGGACTTCGAATCGGGGATCCGGTTTTGGTTCAGTCTTCGTAGGAAAGGCATTTCATTGTGAGAAAAACAAGAAAAAGCACTGCGTTTAAGACCCTGGGGTCGAGTTTGATTCATCGAGCACGTCTTTTTGACTTGCGTGCGGTTCGGATGCGCGCGCCGGATGGACGCCGGTTTCGGCATCAAATTATCCATCATCCGGGCGCAGCCGTGATCATTCCCATGCTTCCCGGAAATCGCTTTGTCCTGATCCGGCAATTTCGGACGGCAGTAGGCCGAAAAATTTGGGAGTTCCCGGCAGGAACGCTTGAGAAAAAGGAAACCCCGATCGCCTGCGCCAAGCGGGAAATCATTGAGGAAATCGGTTATCGGGCGAAGACGTGGAAAAAGCTGGTTTCGTTTTATCCGGCGCCCGGGATTTCGACCGAATTCATGCATGTATTCATTGCGGCCGATCTGGTTCCCGCGGAGATGTGCTTGGACCAGGACGAATTTATCGAGAAACGGATCGTGTCTTTCTCGCGTTTACAAAAAATGACATTTGATGGTACTATGGTAGACGCAAAAACGATGTTGAGTTTCCTTTATTTTTGCCGGAAATTTCATCGAGCCAAACGAAACAGGAGTGCCTAATGGGAAAGCATATTGCAATCGTGGATGACGAGATGGATATCGCCGAAACCGCAAAACTTCGGTTGGAAGCAAATGGTTACCAAGTTTCGATCACCGCAGGCGAGAAAACCATTCGCGATCTTTTAAACATAAAACCGGATCTCATTCTTTTGGATGTGATGATGCCGGGGATGGATGGGTTCACGGTGATTCGAGAGCTGAAACGGAAACCGGAATTATCAAGCATTCCGATCATTATTTTTTCCGGAAAGCCCAAAGAAACCATGATTCAGCTTTTTGGCCCCGAAGGCATTGCGGGCTACATTTCAAAACCCTACCAGCCGGAAGCATTACTGGCGCAAATTAAGCAGGTGTTGGGGGAATGAATGACTTCGCATATGAAATCTGATCCGCGAAAACAAATTGACGTTCCGGCTGAAAAGAAACAGAAGAAAACGGTTTTGTCGCAGCCGATCGAAGAACTTGATTTGGAGAGCACGGCAAGCATTGGTGGGTTGATTGAATCGTTCGCTCAGATGTCCATTCAAGCCAGAAATCTAGGGCAAGCGGCAAATGTGTTTGAACGGATGCTCACAGACTCCGAGCGGCCGACGATTCTGCTTGGGCTCGCCGGTCCCTTGATTGCGGCAGGCCTCCGGAAGGTGATTCGCGATATGGTGGCCTACGGCCTTGTGGATGCAATTGTCGCCACAGGCGCCATCTTGTATCAGGACTATTACAGAGCGCACGGTTATCAGCACTACAAAGGCAGCCCGCATGCAGACGATGCTTTGCTTCGCAATCTTTTGATTGACCGTATTTATGACACGTACGTGGATGAGGAAAAGTTCAATGTGTTAGACTCCAAGATCGGGCGTTTCGCGGATCAATTGCCGCCCGGAGAATATTCCAGCAGAACTTTTTTGCACGAGCTTTCGAAGGATTTAGACGACCCTCATTCTATCTTGAAGACCGCCTACCAGTATGGGATTCCGGTTTTTTCACCGGCGTTGAATGATTCCAGCATCGGAATCGGCTTAACCGAACACTATCATCGGGTGAAATCGGAGAAGAAGCGGGGAGTCGTGATTAATTCAATCCGGGATAATTACGAATTGACCCAAATTGTGACGAAATCAAAACGGACCGCCGCGTTTTATGTGGCGGGAGGGGTTCCTAAAAATTTTATCAACGATTCGATTGTGACGGCTTACGTTTTTGGAAAAGATACCGGCGGACATAAATATGCCCTCCAAATGACGACGGATGCGCCCCACTGGGGCGGATTGAGCGGGAGCACGCTCTCAGAGGCAACTTCTTGGGGAAAGGTCCATCGGGAAGCGTCCACCGCGATGGTCTTTGTAGAGCCGTCTGTTTCGTTGCCTTTGATCGTCGCT
>JACQQT010000020.1 GCA_016206815.1 Candidatus Omnitrophota bacterium
GATGCCAATTCTCAGCTGGTCGTGGGCGTCATTCTGATCCTTTTCTTTGCGGTGATCGCCACCGGCTTTTTCGGCGTTTTCTTTCTCCATCGGGTGGCCGGGCCTGTTTTTCGCTTCCGCCAGGTGCTTGCCCGCATGGGAAGGGGTGAAATTCCGAATGATATCCAGCTGCGCCGCCGCGACTTTTTCAAGGAAACCGCCGATGAGATTAACAAAGTGATCTACCTTCTAAGAGAATTTGAGAAAGCCTCCCATGCGGCCGAAGACCTGTTGCAAGACGCATCGCAGGAGAAGCTGTCTCCCAAGGCGAGTTCAAGGATTAAGGAAATCCATAACGTGTTTGCCGCTTTGAAAAAACCTTCCTCCTAATTTTGCTCCCTGTTCTTGCTTGACAGGGGCATCGCATTTTGCTACCATATCACCCTAAATAAGCGCAGTCCTTATACTTAGGAAGTGGGCTGAAGTTCATGCCCGCTTTTTTATTTTCCGCCACAAAACGCGGCGGATTCGTCCGACAAAGCGTTTTGGGACGGATTCGCCAACGCTTTGTGGCGAATTAGGTTAGGAGTAAATATGAGTCAAGAACTCTTAAGAACCTTAGAATTTATTGAAAAAGAGAAGAGCATTAAGAAGGAAGTGCTGTTGGAAGCCCTCCATGCCGCTCTTCTGTCCGCCTGCCGGAAGACTTTCCCCAATCCGGATACCATTGATGTCCAGATCAACCCCCGGACCGCCGACATTCAGCTTTTCGAGAACGGGAAAGAAATCCATAGTACTGATTTTGGACGGATTGCCGCCCAGACCGCCAAGCAAGTGATCATTCAAAAGATTCGTGAAGCAGAGCGGGAGTCGGTTTATAATGAATATACCAAAAAGGAAGGCGATATCGCCACCGGAACGGTTCACTGGATTGATCAAAAGCGCATTATCGTGGATTTCGGAAAAACCGAGGGGATTTTGCCGGCGCGCGAGCAATCCCCCAACGACGATTTTCGTCAGGGTGATACGATTAAAGTGTATGTCTTGGAAGTCAAAAAAACCGATCGCGGGCCTGAGGTGATTATTTCACGCGCCCATGCGAACTTTGTCAAAAAGCTTTTCGAATTGGAAGTTCCCGAAATTCATGATCATATTGTCCAAATCAAGGCGGTGGCTCGCGAGGTAGGCTTCCGCACCAAAATAGCCGTGCTTTCCAACGATTCAAAGGTCGATTGCGTAGGTTCCTGTGTGGGGATGCGCGGACAGCGCGTGAAGAATATCGTCCGGGAAGTCGGGGGTGAAAAAATCGATATCGTTCGCTGGAACGAAGACCCCGAGCAATATATCCGAAGTGCCTTGAGTCCGGCGGAATTGGCGGAAGTGAAACTGAATCGCGAGACAAAGACCGCGGAAATTTTTGTCGCAGACGATCAGCTTTCGCTTGCCATCGGAAAGAAAGGCCAGAACGTGCGGCTGGCCTCCAAATTGGTGGAATGGACGCTGGATATTAAGAACACCAGCCAGAAGATTCCCTTGGGTTCCTTAAAAGGGGTGGGCGCTAAAACAGAAGGGTTGCTGCGGACCGCCGGCATTACGACCGTCAAAGATTTGTTGAAATCAAGTCCCGAAGCGTTGTCAAAGATTGAAGGCATTGGGCCCAAAACAGCCGAGAAAATCATCCAAGCGGCGCATGAAGCAATTATAGGGGATAAAAAATAAGATGCGCGTTCACGAGCTGGCTAAAAAATTAAAGGTCTCAAGCAAAGAGCTCATCGAGGACCTTAAAAAGCATGGCGTGAAGGTGAAGACCCATATGGAATTGCTGGATGCGAAGGTTGTGGAAACCATATTGAAGAAATCCGCTGCCCACGCAAAACCAAAAGTAGTTTCAAAAATCAAGGCAGCAAAACAAAGTGAGAAAAAAGTAAAAACTGAAAAGGCTCCGGTCAAACATGCAGTTCATATACAGCCAGCAAAACCTGCGCACCCAGTCATTGCGAGCAGCCCCAAAGGGCCGCTACGCGGAGCGAAGCAATCCGAGCCGCCGTCATCCCCGAATGTTTTAATCGGGGATCCACAATCTTTGGATTCCAAACCAAAAGTCGTATCATCGGAACCCATCGGAATCCCCGGAACCCCCGAACGCAAGGTCGAGAGAGTCACCGCTCCGGCAGAAGTCAAAAAGCCCGCGATTCAAGTTGAAATGCCCATTACCGTGGGAGCGCTTGCGGAAAAATTGGGCGTTCGGCCGGCAGAGCTGATTAAATCACTGATCGGACTCGGAATTTTTGCGAATGTGAACCAGCTGCTCAGCGAAGAAATCATTTGGAAAGCAAGTAAAGCGCTCAATATTCCGATTGAAAAGATTGAGGACAAAGAAGCGAAGGCGGTTTTTGAAGAAAGTGAAGAGGATCCGAAAAAGCTGAGATTGCGGCCGCCGGTGGTGACGATGATGGGACATGTGGATCACGGCAAAACCTCGCTTTTGGATGCGATTCGAAAATCAAACGTTGCCGATCAGGAAGCCGGTCAGATTACGCAGCATATCGGCGCCTACGGAGTGGAAATTGCGGGGAAAGGGCATGTGACCTTTGTGGATACCCCGGGTCACGAAGCCTTTACGGCCATGCGCGCGCGGGGGGCCAATGTAACGGACGTCGTCGTTTTGGTAGTTGCTGCGGATGACGGTGTCATGCCTCAGACGATCGAAGCGGTTGACCACGCCACAGCGGCGGGATGCCCGATCGTGGTCGCAATCAACAAAAGCGATCTTCCCGCGGCCGATCCCGAGCGCGTGATGGGGGGGCTTCAAAAGTTAGGGCTCATGCCTGAGGAATGGGGCGGAAAGACAATTTGCGTCAAAGTTTCGGCAAAGACCGGAAAAGGAATTGACGAACTTTTAGAAATGTTACTTTTGGAAGCCGAAGTTTTAGAATTAAAAGCCAATCCCGATCGGCCCGCACAGGGAACCGTCTTGGAAGCGAAGCTGAGCAAGGGACAGGGATCGGTCGCAACCGTGTTGGTCCAAAACGGGACCCTGCACGTTGGTGATCTGATCGTGGTGGGTCCTCATTGCGGCCGTGTACGCGCCCTCCGGAATGATCGCGGCAAAAATGTGAAGGAAGCCAAGCCTTCTTATGCGGCGGAAGTTCTCGGTCTTTCCGGAACGCCGGAAGCGGGCGAAATTTTTACGGCGGTCAGTGATGAAAAAATAGCGCGAAAGATTGCGGAAAAACGCTCGCTTGAAATCCGCGAACGTGCGATGAAGGGCTTTCATCTGAAACATCTTTCGTTAGAGGAACTTTATAGTCAGATGAAAGAAGGCAGGGTCAAAGAGCTGAAGCTGATTATTAAAGCGGATGTACAAGGATCCGTTGAGGTGTTGACGCAATCCATGGAACAGGCGGTGTCTGAACAGATCAAAGTGAGAGTCATCCATGGCGGTGTCGGCGGGATCAATGAATCAGATATCATGCTGGCGGCTGCCTCGGATGCCATTGTCATAGGGTTTCACGTCAAATCAGACGAACGCGCTCAGGCCTTAGTTGAAAAAGAGGGGGTGGACGCCCGATTTTACAACATTATTTATGAAGCGGTTGAAGACGTGCGGAAAGCGATGGAAGGGCTGCTGGAGCCGACCATGAAGGAAGTGGTGGAAGGCCGGACGGAAGTTCAGCAGATTTTTCAGTCTTCCCGCGTCGGCGCCATCGGCGGTGCAATCGTTCGAAAGGGAAAACTTGCCAGAAATCATCATATCCGGGTCATTCGGAATAATATTGTAGTCCACACCGGAAAACTGTCTTCCCTGAAGCGGTTTAAGGACGATGTCCGGGAGGTTCAGGAAGGATACGATTGCGGTGTGGTGGTGGAAGGATTCGGAAAATTGCAGGAAGGCGACATTTTAGAGTCTTACCGCGTTGAGAAGGTGGCCGGCAAGCTGGTGTGAACCGTCATCGCGAGTTGGGGATGAGATGCAGGGAAAACGAATTGAACGAGTGGCGACTTTGATTAAGCATGAGCTTGCCTCGGTTTTCGCGCGCGGTTTGCGTGATCCGCGCATCGGGTTCGTGACCGTGACCGACGTTCAAGTGAGCGATGATTTGAAGCATGCGCGCGTTTTCTATAGCGTGTTGGGAACTGAGGAAAAAAAAGCCGAAACGGCAGAAGGACTGGAACAAGCACGCGGTTTTCTTCAGCGCGATTTGGCTCACAATTTAAAGCTGCGGTTTACGCCGCGCCTTTCTTTTTGTCAGGATGCTTCCCTTGAGGAAGGAATGAAAATAGACGGGATTATTAAAAAAATTCATGAAGAACAATAGTCAAACTCAACATTCAAGAGACGTTTCTTTAGAAGCGCTGTGTCGTGCGCTTCAGGCCAAGGACAATTTTCTCTTAGCTTCTCATATGAATCCTGAGGGAGACGCGATCGGGTCTATTTTGGCGCTCGAATCCCTCTTGAGGCGTCTTGGGAAGAAAACGCTGATTGCCTGTGAGGATGCGTTTCCGGTGCGCCTTGCCTGTTTACCGAGTGCGCGCTGGAATCAAGCCAAAGACGTTCCGCCGTCACGCGCTTTTGATGCGTTGGTGGTTGCGGATTGTCCGACCCTAGAGCGGATCGGTTCGGTCCAGAAGCTGCTCACACCAAAAACCGAAATTTTCAATATCGATCACCACATCAGCAATGTGCGCTTTGGACATTATAATTATATTCAACCTTCCGCTTCCGCAGCCGGCGAGGTGGTCTACGACATTTTTAAATGGTTCCAAATGAAATTGAATCAGGAGGAGGCGACGGCCCTTTACGTTTCGATTTCCACCGATACCGGCTCATTTAAATACAGCAATACGACTGTGAAGTCACACCAAATCGCCTCCGAATTGATTCAAACGGGAATTGATATTGAGAAAATAAATGACGCCCTCTATGCCACCTATTCGCTTGAGAAAATCCAGCTCTATAGTCTTTTGCTGGGAAAGGTTCAAACCAGCGCGGACGGCAGGATTGCCTGGGTGGGTCTGACGCGGGATGATTTGAAGCAAACAGGCGCGACGTATGAAGATACGGAAGGTTTTATTGATTTCCTAAAGTATATCCGGGAAGTTCAGTTTTCTTTTTTTATGAGCGAAATGGACGGCGCCCAGGACGGAGAAGTGAGAGTTTCGTTCCGCTCGAAGGGAGATCATGACGTTGCGAAGATCGCGGTTCATTTTGAAGGGGGCGGCCATAAGAAAGCGGCGGGGTGCACCATTCACGGCACGCTTGAGGAAGCGACCGGAAAAATTTTAGAACAAATCCGACAGGAGCTTGATCCACAAAAGGCAAAGTCGTAAGGATTGAACCATGGCGCTGGATTATCATGGAATTTTAGTGGTCGACAAGGAACCGGGATGGACGTCTCATGATGTGTGCGCTTTCATCCGCAGCCGGTTTAGGCTTCGGAAAGTGGGGCACGCCGGAACGCTGGATCCTCTCGCGACAGGCGTTTTGGTGATTTTGCTGGGCCAAGCGACGAAGCGATCAAAAGAACTTTCCTCCTGCGATAAAGCGTATTTCGGAACGTTTGAGCTTGGGATGAAAACCGATAGTCATGACGTTTCCGGGACCGTGCTGGACCGATCCGATTGGAAATTTGTCACGGAAGAGAGATTGCGGGAAGTCGTTCGTCAATTTACCGGCGTTTTGGAACAAACTCCGCCGATGGTGTCCGCGCTTAAGCATCACGGTGTCAGGTTGTACCGTTTGGCACGCCAAGGGAAAACCGTTGAGCGGCCCAAGCGGACCATCACGGTTCATGAGTTTCGGATTGAGGAAATTTGTTTTCCGAAAGTTCGATTTTTCGCGCGTGTTTCGAAGGGGACTTATTTAAGAACGCTGGTGAACGATCTGGGCGAAGCCTTGGGATCCTTTGCGGTGCTGACGGAGCTCAGGCGGGTTGGGAGCGGTTCGTTCACGCTTGAGGATGCGGTCACGATTGACCAGCTGAAGCGGCTGGAACCCAACATGCTTTCGCATTTTTTGAGAGGCCCCGTTCCAGTCGCGGCGGTTTAATGGAAATTGTGACCGATCTCAAGCGCGTTCAGAAAAGGGCGTTTGGCAATTTGGTCCTCGCCCTGGGTAATTTTGACGGCGTCCATTTGGGACATCTTGAAATTTTAGGCCTGATCCAAAAGCATGCGCAGACGTTCCGCGGCGAAGCGGCAGTTTTTACGTTTAAGGAACATCCTCAGCGGATTTTGCATCGGAAGGAAGATCCGTTGATTTTAACGTCGCTCATTCACAAATTGACGCTTTTGAAACAAGCGGGCATTCGGTTGTGTTTTCTGGTCGATTTTACAGCCGCTATTTCCGAAAAGAGTCCGGAGGCATTCGTGCGGGAGGTATTGGTTGACACATTGGGCATCCGCGCAGTTTGCTTGGGCTTTAACGCACGCTTTGGGCACAATCGCTCAGGTGACAGCCGATTGATGAAGCAGCTTGCCGAAAAATACCGTTTCACTTTTTTGGAAGCGCCTTCTTACGAGTTAGAGGGGCAGGTGGTTTCGAGCAGCCTCATTCGGTCGTTGGTCCGAGAAGGGAAACTCAAGGA
>JACQQT010000001.1 GCA_016206815.1 Candidatus Omnitrophota bacterium
TGGAAGTTCCTGCAAACTTGGAAGCTACCTGAGTAAAAAGACCTGGGACGAGTGTTTGATCGGGATCAAAATGGAATTTGAATACTTTTTCTGGTGTTTCGCGGGCAACGGTTTCAATATCGACTCCTCCGGCTTCTGAACCAATCACACAAGGCAGCGCTTGTTCGCGGTCCATCGCAACGGCAACATAAAGTTCGCGTTTCATGTGTCCCGCTTCTTCAATCAAAACCCAATCAATAGGTTTCGCCGCTCCTTCTGTCTGATAAGTCGTAAGGGTTTTACCGAGCATTCCTCGAGCAGCCTGAAACGCTTCTTCAATCGTTTGAACAATCTTGATCCCGCCCGCCTTCCCGCGCCCACCTGCATGAACTTGAGCTTTGACCACAAAGGAGCTGTAGCCCAACGAGCGAATCGACTCAGGAGAAAGAGAACCTTGGTCGAAAACTCTGCCTCTCGGGATTTTCAGACCGTATTTTTGGAAAATCGTTTTGGCTTGGTACTCGTGGATATTCATCCCACCACCTGCTTTCTCCGCCGTACGGCGGAATCTTTCAAAAAAGATACAAGAGCGCGCTTCACGACGTATTTTATCAATTCAGCGCGCTCTTGCAAAGCAGGTGGTGGGATCATGAAGAATAAGCAGGGAGATAGAGTCCTTTTTGGTGAGCCTCTGCGATTCGGGCGTATTTCTCTGCCCACTTGACGGTATCGTGTATTTCCTTTTTAGATAACTTGCGGACAAACTTGGCAGGACGCCCGAAATAAAGCGACTCGGGCTTCACTTTCATTCCTTCTGTCACAAGTGAACCTGCTCCTATTAAAGCCCGATCTCCAATTTTCGCATCATCCAAAATCACAGCACCCATTCCAATCAGCACACCATCTCCTACTCGACAACTGTGCAGAATCACGCTGTGTCCAACAACACAATATTCACCCACGAAACAGCCGCGGTTTGTTTCCACATGAGCCACGGAAAGATCTTGAATGTTTGAACATTTTCCAATCACGATACGGTTGATGTCTGCCCTCAGAACCACTCCGGGCCAAATATTAACATGATCCCCAAGCGTCACTTGTCCAATCACAACAGCGCTCGAATGAATGAATACATCTTTCCCGATCTTAGGCTGAAACGGTTTTTGGGGTAACGTAATCATTTTTTAAGAAGGCCGATGAGGCCCAATGAAATTTCGCGATTGGTTTCAATAATAGATGTAACGAGCGGAATTCCTTTCGGACAAACCTTGACGCAA
>JACQQT010000024.1 GCA_016206815.1 Candidatus Omnitrophota bacterium
AGTTTACGGCGTGTTCCCTCCGCATGGATCGGGGCAAATCGAAATGAAAATTGGGATGATGAATTTGATTTTGCCGAGGTCAAAGGCCAATTCCATGCGAAACGTGCCGCCGAAATTGCGGCGGCAGGCCTCCACAATTTAATCTTGATCGGCCCGCCTGGAGCAGGGAAAACGATGACCGCAAAGCGCATTCCATCCCTTTTGCCGAAACTCACCCGCCCGGAATACTTAGAAGTTGCGAGAATTCACAGCGTTGCCGGACTGATGTCAAACGGCATACCCAGCGTCCTGAATCGTCCCTTTAGAGCGCCTCATCATACGATCTCACAAATCGGTTTGGTGGGGGGAGGAAGCGTGCCTCGACCCGGCGAAAT
The DNA here is from genome assembly GCA_016206815.1 of Candidatus Omnitrophota bacterium. GTDB lineage: Bacteria > Omnitrophota > Omnitrophia > Omnitrophales > Danuiimicrobiaceae > 01-FULL-45-10b. Next base: position 375 of record JACQQT010000024.1, read on the forward strand.
CACACTGGCGCATCGAGGCGTTTTATTTTTGGATGAATTTCCCGAATTTCGGCGGGATGCCATCGAAGCGCTAAGGGCGCCGATGGAGGAAGGAAACATCCTGATTTCTCGGGCAAAGATGAATTTTCTGTTTCCGGCCCAATTTCTAACTGTCTGTGCGATGAATCCCTGTCCGTGCGGCTACCTCACCAGTGCAAGACGGGCATGTCAATGCACGATGGCTCAAATCCAAAAATACCACCAAAAAATATCGGGTCCACTATTAGATCGCATTGATCTTCATGTGGAAATGCCGGCCATTGAATATCGAGACCTAACGAGTCACGCAACGGAGGAAAGTTCGGCTGAAATCAGAAAACGTGTTTTAGAAACACGCCAGATCCAGGCAAAACGTTTTCCCAACCAAGCCGGAAAAACAAATGCGCTGATGGACACAAAGGAAATCCGAAAACATTGCATCGCCAGCAATGCCGGCAAACAGCTGCTTGAACGCGCCATGAAAGAGCTGGAACTTTCGGCCCGCGGATACCATAAGATTCTTAAAATCTCAAGAACGATAGCGGACTTGGCAAAATCCGAGATGATTTTGGAGGAACACATTGCGGAAGCGATTCAGTACCGAACGCTCGACCGGAATTGGTTTCGATAATGGAGGAGAAACAAATGACCCAAAGAATAAATCCAAAAGTATTAATTCCACAAGAAACGATTCGAAATAAAATCCTACTTCTTCGCGGAAAAAAAGTAATGTTGGATCGTGATTTGGCAAAATTGTACGGAGTCGAAACAAAACATCTAACCCGCCAAGTCCGCCGCAACAAAAGCAGGTTTCCTGCAGATTTCCTCTTAACTCTTATCACGCAAGAGGTTGCCAACTTGAAGTGCCAATTTGGTACTTCAAGTTGGGGCGGTACACGCAAGCCTCCATTTGCCTTCACAGAACACGGAATCTTAATGCTTTCCAGCATCCTTAATAGTGAAAGGGCTGTTCAAGTCAATATCCAAATTATGCGCACGTTTACAAAACTTCGGGAAATGCTAACGAGTCACAAAGAACTGAAGCGTAAAATTGAAGAAATGGAGAAGAAATACGATTATCGGTTCAAGGTGGTTTTCAAAGCAATTAAGGAATTGATCGAGTCACCACGAAAATTCAAAAGACGGATTGGATTCCACCCTTAAAAAGAATGTTATCATCTCCCTTTCCAAATTGATGCCGATTCAAAAATAAAAATTGTGTCAAGGCCCAGCTGCCTACGGTATAATCGTTTCTTCATTTGACCGGAAGGAGAGAATATGGTCAGCTGGCGCAAAACAACCAACTCAAAATTAATTGTTGCCCTCTTTTGCCTCGCTTTTTCCGGCTGTACATTTATCATTCAAAACCCGGCGTTTGCGCCTCCCAAAAGCAAAAAACCCAACTTATTCCGCGGGGTTTATCACGTCCACACGCAGTACTCTCACGATTCCAAGGCACCGCTTGAACTCGTGATGGAGACCGCGCAGAAAGCCGGGCTTGACTTTGTCGTCGTGACAGACCACAACAACATGAACGGAGCCAATGTCTATCAAGACATGAACGCCCCGAAACCGCCGCTTTTAGTTTTTGGCAACGAAATCTCAACCTGGCATGACGGACATTTAGGAGCTCTGGGAATCAAAGAAACGCCTCCGAATACCGGTGAGACGGCAAAAATCGTTGAGTTCATTCACAACCAAGGCGGTTATGCCGTCCCGGCTCATCCTGATTCCAAAAGGAAACCGTGGACCAACTGGAACATTGAAAATTTTGACGGACTAGAAATTTACAGCCTCTCAGACATTTTCTACGTGGATACCTTCCGGTTGATCTTGAAAGCTTTTTTCTTTACACCAAAACACTTCTTGAAATCAGTCCTAAAAACACCGGAACCAGCACTCAAGCTCTGGGATTCCCAATTGCTCTCCGGCCGCCGAATAGCTGCCTTTGGTTCGATTGATTCCCATTTAAAATTTAGACCTCTCGGACGTCATATTGAAAATCTCCTGCTTCACTTTCAAGCCGTCACGATGTACGTCCTGGCGGATGAACTTGACGAAAAAAAGATGATCGATGCGCTGGGACACGGAAGGAGTTTCATCGCTTTCGAAATGAGAGGAATTGCGCAAGATTTTTCGTTCACAGCTGAAACCAACGGCGAAAGTGCCGGAATGGGAGAATCTGTTTCGGCTGAATCCGCCGTCCGGTTGATGGTCAAGTCGCCTCAAGAAGGAACGATTCGGCTGATTCATAATGGAAGAACGATTCGTGAAACGGAAGGAACGGCCTTAACGTATGAGAGTTCAGAACCAGGATTCTACCGCGTTGAAATTGATCGGGGCGGTGAGATTTGGATTATCTCCAATCCGATTTATGTGACTCCGCAGGAGTCATCCTGATTTACAGCGTTTTTGGCACACCTGTTGGATTTAAAAGTTCTTTGATGTCCAGCACCATGCCTTCGCGCGAATAAGCGGAGGTGTCGATAATTTTCGTATCCATCCGAATCGCATCTTCCGGGCATGCTTCCACACAAAAACCGCAGTAAACACATTTGCCCAGATCAATCGTAAAACTCCTAGGCCGCTTCTCGATATGAGGGTCCGGATGCTCCTCCGCCACAATATAGATACAGCGCGCGGGGCAGACCGTCTCACACATCATGCAGGCCACGCAACGCGGAGAACCGTCTTCGCGCTTGGTCAATCGGTGGCGGGTTCTTGATCTCGATGGAAGTTTCCAAAGCTGCTCCGGATATTGAATGGTGACTGCGGCCGCAATCCGGCGAAAGAGGCCAAGCGCATGAAAGGCATGCAGCGTTAGATTTTTAAAAAAATGAGTCGAAGTCAGCCAAACCCCCCGGAACACCTCCGGGAAATAAAGCCTCTCCCAAAAATTAAGTTCGGGGCGTTGGACAACTTTGGTTCTAATCACGACAGCACCCACAAGACAATCACAGCCGTGATAAACAAATTGGCCAAGGCAAGGGGAAACATGTAATGCCAGCCCAGCCGCAGCAATTGATCATACCGAAAACGCGGCAGCGTCCAACGAATCGTCATGAACAGCCAGCAGAAAAAAAGTACCTTCAAAATAAAAGAAAGAATTTGAAGCAGTGAAACGGCAAGCGGCGGAAGCGCCAACGCCGCCCCCCACGGAAACAGAAAACCGCTTGCGGCCAAATAAGGCACCTGCCACCCGCCGAAGAACAACGTGGTGGCCAGGCAGGCGATCATAATGGTTTCCAAATAGTCCGTGAAAAAGAACATCCCAAATTTCATCCCGCTGTATTCCACAAAGTACCCGACGATTTCGGACTCGCCTTCCGGCGCATCATAGGGAATCCGTTTCGTCTCCGCAATGCCGGCCGCCAAAAATAAAAGAAAGCCGACCGGCTGAAGCAAAACGCCCCACAGCGGAATCCAGCCAAAGAGGTAACTTCCCTGAGCGCGAACCAGTTCCTGTAAATTCAAACTTCCGTAAATCATGACGATTCCCATAATCGTCAGCCCGATCACAATTTCATAGGAAAGCATCTGAGCGGATGCCCGCAAACCGCCCAAGACCGCATAATTGTTGTTCGAAGAAAAGCCGCCCAGCACCACCCCGTAAACCCCCATGGAAGCCATCGCAAAGATATAAAGAAGCGCCACGTTGATATTCGCTACCTGCAAGTTGATCACGTGCCCGCCGATTGCGATGGTGTTCCCAAACGGGATGGCCGCAAACCCGACCAAGGCAAAAAAAAGCGATAGGCACGGTGCGAGGGTATGAAGAAACTTGTTTGAGGCAGGAGGAATGTAGTCTTCCTTCATGAACATCTTGATTGCATCCGCAATCGGATGAAACAAACCCAACACATTAAAAGGTTGCAGGAGCCAGTTGATCGGCCGAGCCCACCACCAAGGCAGACGAATCCAGGCACGGTTCGCCCCGATCCGATCTTGCATGAGCGCGCTTTGCTTGCGTTCAATCCACGTATGAAGCGCAGCCAAACTGAAAACAAAACTAATCATGATCACTGCAAGAATAGCCTGAATGCCAATGGTAAGGATCATTCCACCGGCACTCCTTCTCTTCCGATCTTCGAATAATTCATTCCCTGAAATTGGGGAACGGAACGCCGCAAACTGTCAAAAATTTGTTCCTCGTTTTCATACGACCAGTCCAGCTTGAGATGATCGGCAAACAGCGTCAGGATTTCCGATTCGGCCTTCGATTGGCCGGCAGGAGGGATGGCTTCGCGAATCCGCTGAACTCTTCCCTGAAAATTGGTGAACGTTCCGTTTTTCTCCGCATACGTTGCAGCGGGCAGGATAAATTGAACATGCTCGGAAGTTAAATTGTGATTACTGCCCACGAAAACACTTACATCCAGACGCTGCAGCAAATCCTCTACATTGCGGCCGGGATAAAGGGCTGCCAAATCCTGACCGAAAAGAATGAGACCTTTTAACCCGCCTTTTAATCCTTGATCGATCACCTCTTGAATCGCGCGTTTGCTCTCTTCAAAGCCGATCCATTCGGCCCCTTTCCGGTTCGGATGTTTGTCGGAACGAATGAGCAAATCGTCCTGATCACCGTCCGCTTTGGTTCGCAATAAAAGGACCCGTTCAAGCCCCAATTCCTTAACAAAAAGTTTTTTGGCAAGGTAAAGTTCTTCATTGGTCATCTCGGGTGAAACCAAAACGGCCAACTCATCCTTTGATTTCTTCAACACCCCTTTGAGCGATTTGATTACTTCCTCAACGATGTCATTCCACCCCGTCGTTTGAACGGTTCCCTGATTCCGGATGAGGGGTTCCAAAAGGCGGTCGTGGTCGATAAATTTGTACCCGTAACGCCCCGCATCGCACATCCACCAATCATTCACCTCGCCATTGAAACGCGGCTTCAAGCGCATGATGCGCTCCCCGTTGGCATGATGCGGCCGCTCTAGATTCGCTTCGACCGTGATATTGCATCCTCTCGCGCAACCGGGACAAATCGATTCCGTTTTCGCGAGATACCAAACGCGGCACTTAAACCGAAAATCCCGATCCGTCAGCGCACCGACCGGACAAATGTCCGCAACGTTCCCGGAATATTTGTTATCGAGTTCACGGCCGGGATAAATCCCGATTTCCGAATGATCCCCGCGGTTAAAAATTCCGAACTCGCCGGTCTTGGAAATTTCGTCCGTAAAACGAACGCAGCGGGAACACAAAATACAGCGCTCGGAATCGAGCATGATCGTAGGTCCGATCGGAACTGCTTTCGCCGATTTTTTGACTTTATTCTCATTCAAACGAGAGTCATACAACCCGTGCTTCATATAATAATCCTGAAGCCGGCATTCCCCCGCCTGGTCACACACCGGACAATCCAGGGGATGGTTCACCAGCAAAAATTCAAGAATGTGTTCCCGGAGTTTCTGGACCGATTTAGTCTGCGTATGAACCACCATGCCGTCAAGGCATTGGATGTGACACGCGATCTGCGGTTTCGGCATTTTCTCAACTTCCACCAAACACATCCTGCAATTGCCCGCGATGCTCAAGCCCGGATGATAGCAATAATGCGGAATTTCGACGCCCAGCTGCTCGGCTGCACGAATAATCGTAGTGCCCTTTTCCACCGTAATTTCTTTTCCGTCAATTTTAAGTGTGGGCATAAAATCCCCCCGTCATTGCGAAGACGGCGCCTTTAGGCGACCGGCTGAAGCAATCCCTGAGATTGCTTCGCTCACTGTGCCGGACCGACCGTCCGGTGCCGGAAGACCAAGCGGCCGTCCGCCGCTCGACCAACCGGCGTTCGCTCGCAATGACGAATTACGAATAAAATCTTCAAACTCTTTCCTGAATTTTTTGAGGTAACTTAAAAACGTCATTTGCGCCCCGTCCGCCAAAGCGCAAATCGTAGTTCCCCCCAAATATTTCCCGATATCAAGCAAATGATCAACGTCATCTGCCCGGCCTTTGCCCGCTACAATGCGCTTTAAAATCCGGTCAATCCATCCGGTCCCTTCCCGGCAAGGCGAACACTGACCGCAGGATTCATGCGCGAAAAACTGCATCGTCACGCGGAGCGCATCCACCATCGAAGTCGTCTCATCCATCACAATCACGCCTCCGGAGCCGCCCATGGAACCGACGGCTTTCAATGAATCGAAATCCATTTTCACGTCGATTTCATCTGCCGTCAGCACCGCGGCGGAAAGCCCGCCCGGCACCACCGCTTTCAACTTCCGATCTTCTGAAATTCCGCCGGCATGTTCGTAAATGATGCTGCGAAGCAGAATTCCCATCGGAAGTTCATAAATACCGGGCCTCTTCACATGGCCGCTGACGCTGAAAAGCCGCATCCCGCCGTTTCGTTCGGTTCCCAGCTTGGCAAACCACTCGCTCCCGCGTTGGACGATAAACGGAAGATAAGAAAGCGTTTCCACATTGTTGATCACGGTAGGACATCCAAACAAACCGACGACTGCGGGAAACGGAGGTTTGAGTCTGGGAAATCCTTTTTTGCCTTCCAACGATTCTAAAAGTCCCGTTTCTTCTCCGCAAATGTACGCGCCGGCTCCCCGATGAATAACGATATCGAGGTCAAACTTTGTTCCGAAAATATTTTCTCCCAAAAAACCTTTCTGATAGGCTTCGCCCACGGCCTCTTTGAGTTTGAGGTAAGGCATTTCGTATTCACCGCGAATGTAGATGAACGCTTTGTGAATCCCTACCGCATAGGAAGCAATGATCATCCCTTCGATCAGCAAATGAGGGACGTACGTCAGAATATACTTATCTTTAAAGGTCCCCGGTTCGCCTTCATCCGCGTTCACCACCAAATAAATCGGTTTCCCCGTATCGCGCGGAACAAAACTCCACTTCACACCGCAGCTGAAACCCGCTCCGCCGAGACCTCTCAGGTGAGAACGCTTGACCTCACCTTCAATTTCTTCGGGCTTCCGGTTCCGAAGAGCAAGTTTTGCCGCTTCATAGCCGCCTTCCGCCAGATAAACCGGAAGCGAGGTCGCATTCGGAATCTTAAAAAATCTAGAAATCAGTTTTTCCACCGCTATGCCTTGCTCACGTCATATTGTTTGATGATTTCAAATAACTTTTCTTTCGTCAACGGCCCTGCATATTCCTGATTGATCTGCCCCGCCGGCGCTTTCTCGCACGCCCCCAAACATTCGACATGGTCCAGTGAAAATTGCCCGTCTTCAGTGGTCCGGCCGCACTCGATTCCCAGTTTTTCCTCCATGTCACGGATCAATTCTTCCGCACCCCGGAGCGCACAACTTAAGGTCCTGCAAATTTGAAGATGGCATTTTCCTTTTGGCTTTGAATAAAAAAGCGTATAAAACGTCATTAATTCGCGGACGCCCATGGGCGGAATTTGAAAATAATCGGCAATTTCAAGCTCGGCGTCCTCAGAAATAGATCCGTAGGTCTCTTGGACGAGGCGCATCACCGGCAAAGCAGCCGCACGCTTCACCGGATAGTTGGCGCAAATCTGATCCGCTCGCTTTTTAAGTTCCGGGGTAAAAATAGCGGGTTGATTCATCGATTACCGGTCCAATTCTCCGCCGATCATGTTGACGGAACCAAAGGTGGCAACCACATCCGCCAAATACCCGCCTTTGAGCATCAAAGGAAGGGCTGCCATAATCGGGAAACAAGGCGGCCTGACGCGTACGCGATAAGGCCTGCCGGTTCCGTCGCTCACCACAAAAAATCCAAGTTCCCCGTTTCCGCCTTCGACTGCTTGATAGACCTCTCCGGCCGGCGGCTGGATGCCGTGGCCGAACATGATTAATTTAAAATGCTGCATCAGTCCTTCGATATTTCCGTACGTATCTTCCTTCGGAGGAAGGACGGCCCGTTTTTCATCCGCTTCAACCGAATTGAAATACTGCCGGGTGCCTCCGCTTAAAGTCGGATCGAGATTCACATCCAGCTCGACAAAGCCTTCGGTCTCACCCATTTTCGCAAGATCCACCATCATGGCCGCGGGAATTTCACGTCCTTCCGTATCCACCATGAGATTGCCTTCCGGAATGTCCCGGAAAGCCTGTTCAACAATCCGCATACTCTGTTCCATTTCTTCCATGCGGCACAGATAACGGTCGTAATTGTCTCCCGTACTTCCAACCGGAATATCAAAATTGAACCGATCATAAACCGAATAAGGACAATTCTTCCGGACATCGTAATCAATGCCCGTCGATCGCAGGAAAGGACCCGTGATGCCGTAAGCCAGCGCATCTTCTTTTGAAATGACGCCGACCTCTTTGAGGCGGTCGACAAAAATCCGGTTGCGCGTGAGCAGCTGGTGGCATTCCTTTAACACGTTGCGCGTCTCGGCAATAGCTTTTTGAATGTGCGGCTCAAACTCCGGCGGCAGATCGGCTTTCACGCCCCCCGGCCGAATGTAAGAAATGGTCAGGCGGGCGCCGGTCACCATTTCGATTCCCTGATATAAATATTCACGGGCCTTCATCATATAGAGAAAAGCGGTAAATGCACCGAGTTCCATGGCACTTGCGCCGATGCAAGTGAGATGATCTGAAATACGGGAAAGTTCGCTCATGATGACTCGAATGTATTCGCACCGTTCGGTCGGTTTCATCCCGAACAGTTTTTCCACCGCCATCGAATAACCCATGTTGTTAATCAATGGGGACACATAATTGAGGCGATCCGTATACGGAATCACCTGGAGATAGCCGGATTGCTCCGCACTTTTCTCGAAAGCGCGGTGAAGATACCCGATCGCGATATCCGCGCTTTCCACGCGCTCGCCGTCCAATCCGAGAATGATCCGAATGATGCCGTGCATGGCCGGATGGCTCGGCCCCATGTTGAGCATCATCGTGTGCCGGCGTATTTTTTGGGAGGCGGCGGCTGTGGTCATTTAATTCTGAGGTCCTACGAGAGGTTGACGCTTATTGTACGGATAATCCTTGCGCAGCGGATGCCCTTTGAATTCTTCATACATCAGGATCCGTTTCAAATTCGGATGCCCCTTGAATTTGATCCCGAACATATCCCAAACTTCCCGTTCAAACCAATCGGCAACGGGCCAAATGGAAACGAGAGAATCAATGGTCAAATCCTTTTCATCGACGCCCGCTTTAATCCGAACGCGGTGGTTTTGACTTAAAGAATAAAGATGATAAACCACGTCAAAACGGGGCTTCCGCTCCTGCCAAAGATAATCCACAGCGGTCAAATCCATTAAGATATTGAAATCAAGGACGGGATCCGTTTTTAAATATTGCGCGAGTTCCCGCACAATGTCCTTGTTGACAACGGCAACCAGGTCCCCTCGAAATTCAAAGGTTTCGTAAACGTCGTCTAAAAATTTTTCTTTGATTTTCTCGAGAATCATCAGGCAGGTTGACGCTGAATTTTTTCTTGAAGTTTCATGAGGCCATCCAACACATTTTCAGGACGCGGCGGACAACCGGGAATATATACATCCACCGGAATAATCGTATCAATTCCCATCACGGTCGCGTAATTGTCATAAAACCCGCCCGTGCAAGTGCACACTCCGAAAGCGACCACCCATTTGGGGTCGCACATTTGATCGTAGATTTGTTTTAAAACCGGCGCTAATTTGTGGCTGATCGTCCCGACCACCATCAACACGTCGGACTGACGGGGGCTGAAGCGCGGAAGGCCTGCCCCAAACCGATCGATGTCGTAGTGAGCGCAGGCAACCGACATGTATTCCATTCCGCAGCAAGCCGTGACAAACGGATATTGAAAGAGCGAATACTTCCGGGCCCATCCCACCATGTCATTTAACTTGGACGTAAAAAATCCGGGCGAGGCCGCCTGATTTTCCGGCTTCATTTGGGATCAATCGCTCCCTTTTTGAATGCATACAGATAACCGACTAGAATAAAAAACACAAAAATACCCATTTCAATCAGGCCTAAAAATCCGAGTTTCTTGAATAAAACCGCCCAGGGAAAGAGAAAGGCGAGCTCCACATCAAAAATAATAAACAACATCGCGATCACGTAAAAGTGGACCGGAAGGCTTTTGGTGGGAAGCGAGAACGGTTTTTCGCCGCATTCATAAGGCTCATTTTTTGCCGGATTGGGCCGTTTGGGGCCTAAGACCGAAGCCAAGAAAAGGAATAGCCCGACCACGGCAGCAGCCATAAAAGCCAGGATGAGAATACCGAAATATTCGATCATTGAACTTTACCCTAACCTATTGAGATTCAATGGGTTTAGACAAGACTTAAATTGACGGGTTCCAGCGTATTTTAGGGGGAGACAAAAATTTTGTAAAGGAGAATCAGATTTTAGCGGAATCCTCCTTTGCCTCCGAAACCGCTCCGGCTGCAAAAGAATGAATGTCGGATTGTGCAGCCTCCGCTGCGCAAATGCCTGATTTTTCATTCCCATAGA
>JACQQT010000023.1 GCA_016206815.1 Candidatus Omnitrophota bacterium
TGACTTTTGCAAGGGAGCGAAACATTGGGAATGGAAACTGAACATGCCGCTTTCCGACATCGAAAAGATCATGCAAAAAAACGGGTATCCCGCAAAGAATCTCAAACGCGTCTCATTTACGGCTTACGATCCGACCGGCCGCGCTTTGAAAGTTTCACTTGAGTACGCACGTTCGAAAGTATTAATTTCAGCCGGTGATTTTCGTTTGTTTCTGGGGCCGGACCGCTTGAGGAGTTTGAAGGCCGGCGCCGAAATCAAAGGGGATCACGTTCATTTTCATGGGCTCGGTTGGGGGCACGGTGTCGGTTTTTGTCAGTGGGGCGCCAAAGGCCAGGCGGAAGCCGGCAGGAACTATCGCGAAATCATTCAACATTACTTTCCGGGGAGTGAGTTGAAAAAGATATACTAGAGATTGAAGATTAAATCAAATGCGCCCGCACCGACCTCGATAAATAAAAGAAATGGGATGTCGGTACTGGCGCGAAACCTTGATAAATAATCGCTTTGGCACTACTTTAATGTAGTTTCGCGCCCGTAGCTCAATTGGATAGAGCGTCAGCCTCCGGAGCTGAAGGTTGCTGGTTCGACCCCAGTCGGGCGCACCAAACCTCTTGGTTTGGTGCGGCATCGGCTGCGATTACACTTGAAACCAATGTTTCAAGTGCCGTACGGCGAGAATATGGAAATTCTCGTCCTACGGAGGAAAACCGTCTCCGATGGCCGCACGTCTCGTTAAGGACATCACCTCTTTATGAAACCACGTATCGTTTCCGTGTTTGGAAGCTCAAAAATTAAAGAACCTTCAAAAGCGTGGCACGAAGCTTACGAAGCCGGGAAATTTCTTGCGCAAGCGAGTTTTGTGGTGGCCAACGGCGGTTTTGGAGGCACGATGCTTGCAGCCGTCAAAGGCGCTAAAGATGCCGGAGGTTCCACCATCGGAGTCACCACCGGCGAATTTCCGGAAGCAGTGAAGAATGATTTTATCGATCAGGAAATCCAAAAATCAAGCTGGCACGAAAGGCTCCACCAGTTAGTCGAACTGGCAGACGGTTTTTTGGTGCTGGACGGAGGGACCGGAACCATCGTGGAGTTCCTGACGGTTTGGGAAATGAGCAGTAAAAAACTGCACCGGAAACCAATCGCTGTCCTAGGTCAGTCCATGCAATCGCTCGCTCGCTTTCTAGAGAAAAATCCGGAGGTTTCTATTCCCGGCCTTTTTTTGATTGCAAAAAATCCAAAGGCCGCAGTCAACTTTTTAGCCGATCATATTTCGCATGCCTAGTCTGTCCCAGATGCAATTGTCTGATTTTGAGTACGTCCTTCCGAAGGAATTGATTGCGCAAACCGCCCTCGTGGAACGGACCAAAGCCCGCCTTTTGGTTTTGGACCGCAAGACAGGCAGCATCCGACATCGAATCTTTCAGAGTATTGCGGATTATTTTGAAAAAGGGGATGTGTTGGTTTTAAACGATACCAAGGTCCTGCCGGCACGAATTTTTGCAAGGCGAAAAACCGGTGCCCGCGTTGAGATTTTGGTGTTGAAATCGGTACCAGGTACAACGGTGCCAGGTTCGGAGAACCCGGCACCGGCTGTACCTGGTACCGTTACATGGGAGGCTTTAGTTAAACCGTCCGGACGCATTCGGGAAGGTGAGGACCTTGTACTAGAATGCATGGGTGCGGTTTCCGCACCCCTGCACAACGATATATTCATTCGTGTTCTAGATGGTGCTGATCACAAGACCGGATTCAGGCACATTCAATTCTTGGGCGGAGAATCGCCGGATTCGATTTTGCGGACATACGGACACATTCCTCTCCCTCCCTATATTGACCGCGAAGATACGCCGGCGGACCGGGAACTTTATCAAACGGTGTTTGCGAAATGCCCCGGAGCAGTGGCAAGTCCTACGGCGGGCCTTCATTTTGATGAAGCGCTGCTCTCAAAACTTGAGGCAAAGGGGGTTGAAATTCTTTTCATTACGCTGCACGTGAGTTACGGAACGTTCCAGCCGGTTGTATCGGAGGATTTGACCGAACATCGAATGCATCAGGAATACTTTGAAATTTCGGATGAAGTGGGCAAAAGAATCGATTTCGCAAAAGCAGACGGCAGGCGCGTGACGGCGTGCGGAACGACGGTGGTGCGGACGCTTGAGTCGCAAGCTTCGGTACCACTTCCAACAAGTGCCAGGTTCAAAGGCCAAATGAATAATGAACCCGGCACTTTTGGAAGTGGTACCGTTCATGCCGGACAGGGGACGACAGACCTTTTTATTTATCCTCCTTATGATTTTAAAATTGCGGACCGGATGATTACTAATTTTCATCTGCCCCGCACGACACTTTTGATGTTAACCAGCGCATTTGCCGGCCATGAGTTGTTGATGAAAGCCTATCGCGAGGCGATTCAAGAAAAATACAGATTTTATTCGTACGGCGACGGAATGTTGATTGTATGACAACCGGTATCCCCTCTCAATCAATCAAACAGAAAAAGGGGACAGACTATAGCCTGTCCCCTTTTTCTTTGATTCAAAAAGATCCTAAAACCAGCGCCCGGCTTGGCCGTGTTCAAACGGCGCACGGCGCTTTTGAGACGCCTGTTTTTATGCCGGTCGGTACACAGGGAACCGTGAAAACGCTGGCTCCCAGAGAGCTTGAGGAGATGGGTTCCGAGGTGATTTTGGCGAATGCCTATCATCTTTACATCCGTCCGGGAATCGATATAATCAACGCTTCCGGCGGGCTGCACCGGTTTATGGCGTGGCCCAAAGCCATCCTAACGGATTCGGGCGGTTACCAGATTTTTTCTCTGGCACGGCTTCGGGAAATTACGGATGAAGGGGCGCGCTTTAATTCCCATTTTGACGGCCGCGAGATTTTTCTCACGCCTGAAGAGGTGATCCGGGCTCAAGAAATACTGGGTTCGGATATTGCCATGATTCTGGATGAATGTCCGCCGCACGATGCCTCCCGCGCTCAAGTCGGGGAGGCGGTTCGCCGAACCATTCATTGGGCGAAGCGTGCGAAACGTGTTCATTCGGTACCTGGTACCGCTAGGTCGTTACTGTTTGGGATCGTTCAAGGCGGCAAGTTCCTTGATTTACGAAAGTCCTCTCTCGACCAAACGGTTGACATCGGTTTTGACGGTTATGCGCTCGGCGGCGTCAGCGTCGGCGAGCCAAAACCTGAGATGGAAGAGGTGGTACGCAAGATCACGCCTTTAATGCCGTCCGATCGGCCGCGTTATTTAATGGGGGTTGGAACGCCTGTTGATTTATTTTGGGCGATTGAAGCGGGGATCGATCTTTTTGATTGCGTGAATCCCACTCGTTACGGGCGAAACGGAACCGCGTTTACGCGGACCGGTAAAGTGACGGTTCGGAACGCTCAATACGCCAAGGATCAAAGCCAGCTCGATCAAACGTGTCCATGTTATACGTGTTCGAATTTTTCGCGGAGTTACCTGCGGCATTTGTTTAATTGTGAGGAAATGTTGGGCCACCGGCTCGTGACGTATCATAACGTTTATTTTTTTATTTCTCTCACCCGGGAAATTCGAAACGCAATTGCTGAAGGACGGTTTTCCGAACTCAAAAAAGAATTTTTATCTAACTACAACGAAGAAAATAGATAACCAGGAGATCTAATTCATGCCAGGTGCTCAAGCGCAAGCAAATCCGATTCTTTCTTTTCTGCCGCTCGTCTTAATGTTTGTTGTTTTTTATTTTCTGCTCATCCGCCCTCAGCAGAAACGCCAAAAACAACACGCCGAAATGGTGAAAAGTTTAAAGAAGGGGGACCGCGTGGTCACTTCCGGCGGAGTGATCGGCACCGTTCATACGCTTCAGGAGGATTATGTGGTTCTCAAAGTCGGTGACCAGGACACGAAAATCGAAGTATTGCGCAGCGCGGTTCAAGAGTTGAGAAAATCCTAAGATGGACAAAAACTTCAAATGGAAAGTCTTCATTACGCTGGCCGTGATCGGCCTTTCCGTTTATTTCGCGTATCCGCCTCAGGAAAAGATTCACCTCGGTCTCGATTTAAAAGGCGGGATGCATCTGCTGCTTGAGGTGGAGACGGAGAAGATCGATGAAAAGTATCGGGAAGGCGCGGTCGATCGTGCGGTTGAGATTATTAAAAACCGAATCGATCAGTTTGGCGTGCGCGAACCTTATATTACGAAGCAGGGGAAAAACCAGGTGGTCGTTCAGCTCCCCGGGCTGACGGATCAGGAGCGGGCGCGTGACATCGTCGCCAAGACCGCTCATCTTGAATTCAAACTGGTCAGTGATGATGAAAAAATTATTAAAGATGCGCTTGCCGGAACCGTTCCGCCCGGTTACGAAGTAAAACAAATTGAGGAAGAAGGACGTCTTGCGGATACGCTGATCCTGGAATCGGAACCGGTGCTGACGGGCGACAAACTCACCAGTGCGGTAGTCGGTTTCGACAGCTACGGCCAGCCGATCGTGGAGATCCAGTTTGATAAAGACGGCGCCAAAATTTTCGATGCCGCGACTTTCAAAAATATCGGCAGGCGGCTTGCGATTGTGCTGGACGGCAAGGTGCATTCCGCGCCGGTCATCCGCGACCGGATTCCCAACGGACGCGGCCAGATTTCCGGAAATTTCACCGTCGAGCAGGCAAGCGATTTGGCGTTGGTATTGAATGCGGGTGCGCTTCCCGCGCCGGTGATTATTGTGGAAGAACGGACGGTCGGCCCCACACTGGGACAGGATTCTATTCGGAGCGGCCTGTATGCTTCTTTGGGCGGCGCCGTGCTCATTATTATTTTTATGGTGGCTTATTATTTGTTTTCGGGTGTGATTGCGAGTTTTGCGGTTCTTTTGAATTTGGTGATTTTGATGGGGGTGATGGCAAAGACCGGCGCTTCGCTGACACTGCCCGGTATTGCGGGCATTATTTTAACGATGGGCATGGCGGTGGATGCCAACGTCCTGATTAATGAAAGAATCCGCGAAGAAAGAAAGTTGGGCAAAGCCATCCGCTCCGTCATTTCTGCCGGATACCACAAAGCGTTTAATGCCATTTTGGATTCGAACGTGACCACCATTCTCTCCGCTTTGATTTTACTTTGGTTTGGTTCCGGTCCGCTTCGCGGTTTTGCGATGACGCTGTCGATCGGTCTGATTGCCAGCATGTTTACCGCTATTTTCGTGACGAGGATTATTTTTGATTTTTTTACGCGCGAACGCCGCGAAATCAGTCTCGGAATGTTGAACTTGATTCCGCAGCCAACGATCGATTGGGTTTCAAAACGGAAGTTCGCATACGCATTTTCGATTGTATTAACAGTAATTGGTTTGGTGACGATCTTTCTGAAAGGTCCGCATCAACTGGGGATTGATTTTACCGGCGGGACCGTTGAGGAAATCCACCTCAAGCAAAATGTGGATATCGGAAAAGTAAGGAGCGCTCTGGTCAATGCCGGTCTCGGGGAAGCGCAGCTTCAATATTACGGCCGTCCCGAGGAAGGCAACATTTTGATCCGAACCAAGACGGAAAGCACAAAAGCAATCGGGGATGCGTTGACCCAATTGATGGGAGCGGAACATTTTGAGCTTCGCCGTTCCGAATCGTTGGGCCCCGCAGCCGGCCGCCAGCTTTTTGCCAAAGCCTTGAAAGCACTTGCCATTGCCATTGCGGTCATGCTGGTCTATCTGGGATGGCGCTTTAAGTTTCAGTATGGAGCCTGTGCCGTGATCGCTTTGTTTCACGATGTGATCATATCGCTTGGCATTTTCTTTCTCTCGGGAAGGGAGTTTTCCCTGCCGATTGTCGCGGCGGTGCTGACGATTATCGGTTATTCGGTGAACGATACGATTATTTCTTTTGACCGGATCCGCGAGGATGCCAAAATCTTCCGGAAGGAAGAATTTAAGAAGATCGTGAATTTAAGCATCAACCAAACCTTCGGCCGCACGGTGATTACCACCGGCACCACGATGCTGGGCGTCTTGGCGCTTTTTATCTTCGGCGGTTTGGCCATTCATGACTTTGCTTTTATTTTGCTGGTGGGATTTGCTTCCGGCGTGTACTCAACCATTTTCGTGGCCGGCCCGCTGTTGGTTGAATTCTCTCAGAAAAGGGCTTAGGTCCAAGTGACAACGGTTTGGGAATTGGCGCAAACTTCGGTACCAGGTACAACGGTGCCAGGTTCACAGAACTCGGCACCGGCTGTACCTGGTACCGTTACTGCTTACACGGCATTGATGCAGAAGCTTCTTGCGTTGCGCGGGTTTCATCGGGACTCAGACATTCAGCAATTCCTTTTTCCTTCACTCGATCTACTTCACAATCCGCTCCTCATGAAAGGAATCAGCCGTTCGTCCAAGCGGATTCTTTCTGCGATCGAACGCGGCGAAGTGATTTTAATCCACGGCGATTACGATGTAGACGGAATTACCGGCACGGCGCTTTTGAGCCGTACCTTCAAAAAATTAAACGCGAACTTTTTCACCTTTCTTCCCGTCAGAAAGCGGGACGGTTATGGGGTCAGCCGGGAAGCGATCCGCTTGGCTGCGATGAGGAAGGCGTCGCTTTTTATCACCGTGGATTGCGGGATTACTGCTTTCGATGAGGCGCGCGAAGCCACGGAAGCCGGAATGGACGTGATCGTGATCGACCACCACCGGATTCATGGCGGTGAAATGCCCGCTGCATTCGAAGTGATCAATCCATTGCAGGCTGATTGTACTTATCCTTTTAAAGAGCTTTCTGCCTGCGGACTGGCTTTCAAGCTGGCACAGGCACTCCTGGGCCCCGGCGCTTATGAGTTGTTGGATTTAGTGGCATTATCTTGCGTATGCGATATCGCACCGCTCGTGGACGAAAATCGGATTTTGGTGACATTCGGTCTTGAAAAAATCGGAGCACGATCCCAAGTCGGGTTTAAAGCTTTGTGTGAATCAGCCGGTTTAAGGCGGCGCAAACTATCGGCGACGGATCTTGGGTTCATTTTAGGTCCGCGAATCAATGCTTCCGGCAGAATGAGTTCGCCGGATACGGCGCTCGCACTTTTGACGACAAACGATTCTGCCGAAGCGGAAACGTTAGCGCAAGCGCTTGAAGGGGAAAACAAAGCGCGCCAGCAGGAAGACCGGCGGCTTCTGAAACAAGCGCTTCAAGCGGTGGAGCAGGAAATTAATTTTGCCAGAGATCGGGTGATTGTCGTGGCCGGAGAAGGGTGGCATGAGGGTGTGATCGGCATTGTGGCGCAGCGGTTGGTTGAGTATTTTAGGCGGCCTTCGGTGGTGATTGCTTTCGACGGAGAACGCGGCAAAGGTTCCGGCCGGTCGGTGAAAGGTTTCCATTTGTTCAAAGGGTTGGAGCATTGTCAGGATTTGCTGGAGGAGTTTGGCGGCCACGAATTGGCGGCAGGGCTTGCGATCCAACGCGGGAATTTCGAGGCCTTCCGAAAAAGGATCAATGAATTCGGAAAAACGGTTTCACCCGACGTTTTTTTGAAATCCATCCGGATTGATTTGGAAATTTCACTTCAGGATCTTTCCGCGCAATTCTTAAGGGAGATTTCCCTGCTGGAACCGTTTGGAGCGGGCAATCCCAGGCCGGTTTTCTTAACGCATGGTGTCCGCACCAAGCGCAGGCCTGAGCGTTTGGGTTCCAACGGTTTCAAATGGTGGTTGGGGGATGAGGCGATGACGTTTGAAGCGGTTTGGCGCAGCCGCGGTTCTTCGGTTTCGTTTCCGGAATCAGAGCCTTATTCGATCGTTTACACCCCAACACTGAAGAGTTGGGAGGGAATCGACAGCGTGGTCTTGGAGATCAGAGATATAAAAACAGAGTGCTGAAAAATTATGTCATTCCCGCGGAAGCGGGAATCCACGACAATGGATCCCCGATTAAAGCATTCGGGGATGACATTTTCGTTACGCGGCTTTTCTGATTTTGCCTGCTTGGATACATCCGGTGCAAACCAGGACTCTTCGAACGGTTCCCTTTTTGATCATGGCCCGAATGCGCTGGAGATTCGGCAAAAATCTTCTGCGCGTAATGCCGGTAATTTTTTTTCCGACGCCGCCCTCTTTCTTTGCCTTTCCCCGCCGCGCGATAGAATTGCCGCTTAAGGGACGTTTTCCGCATACGTAACAAACTTTCATCAGAGTCTCCGTTTAAAAGGCGTTATTATAGAGATCTATCAAAAAAAGACAACGCTTATTTCCGTTTTAAGGGGAAGAATTCCTTGAAATGGGTATAGGGGCATTATATACTGTTTTTTCGCTGATTCAGATTCCTATCATCGGGAGAAGCCAATGCCAAGAGAAAAAGCCTATAAGCCAAAATCCGGCAATCAGTTAAAGAAAGAAACGGTTTTTGAGTTTTATGCGCCTTTGGCGCAAAAGGTAGCGGTAGCGGGTACTTTTAATGATTGGGACATTGCTCAATACCTTTTGAAGAAGGGTGCCGAGGGACGCTGGAGTTTAAAAATCGAACTTAAACCGGGGCGTTATGAATACCGGTACCTGGTCGATGGCAGCTGGCAGAATGATCAACGGCCGGCGGTGTGCGTTCCGAACGCTTTTGGGACTTGGAATTGCGTGATCGAGGTCTCGTAAGGTTCTTCGATGGAAGTGGTATTTGTCAGTTCTGAAATGGTTCCGTTTGCAACGACGGGCGGGTTGGGAGATGTCATCGGTTCTTTGCCTCGGGAAATTGCAAAGCTGGGCCACCGCGTTTCTGTTTTTCTTCCCAAATATAAAAAGGTTACCCGTAAAAGTTTCGATTTAGAAACGATCGCCGAAAAAATTCATGTTCCGATTGGAACTGAAGCAGAAACGGCCAGCGTTTTGACGTGCCGATTTCACGAAGTCAAGGTCTTCTTCATCGCGCATTCGGAGTACTTTGAGCGGGACGAGTTATACGGAACGCCGATGGGGGATTATCCGGACAATGACCGGCGATTCGCGTTCTTTCAGCGTGCCGTCATCGAGGCTTTAAAACGGCTTAAGGTAAAACCGGATGTGATTCACTGCCATGATTGGGAAACCGGTTTAATTCCGGTTTATTTGAAAACGTTGTATCGGGGAGATCCGTTTTTTAAGAAAACGAAGACGGTTTTTACGATTCACAATTTAGCCTATCAAGGTAATTTTCCGCCGGATTCAGTTCCGATTACAGGGCTTTCGTGGGATGAGTTCCGGTTGGAGCGGCTTGAGTTCTACGGCAAAATCAGTTTTTTGAAAGGCGGTTTGGTTTACGCGGATGCGCTTACTACCGTCAGTCGGCGTTATGCCGAGGAAATTCAAACTCCGGATTTCGGATGCGGTTTGGATGCCGTTTTAGCCGGACGGAAAGAGGATTTGGTCGGCATTGTCAACGGAATTAATCCCGATGACTGGAATCCGGAAAACGATCCTGATTTGACGGCCCATTTCAGTGCGCGGAATTTCGCCGGGAAGCGGGCTTGCAAAGAAACATTGCAAAAAGAGAATCACTTGACGGCGGATCCCGAGATTCCTCTCTTTGGATTTGTGGGACGGTTGGTGGATCAAAAAGGTTTGGATCTGTTGGTTCCGGCCGTTGAGGAAATGGCCAAAGCCAATTGGCA
>JACQQT010000025.1 GCA_016206815.1 Candidatus Omnitrophota bacterium
CATGCATCCGGAAAAGATGCCAACGCAATAAAAGGACTCACTCGAGAAGGTCCTGTTTTCAAAAACTCCTCGTAATGTTTCATAATGTAGCCGTGGCCTGCCATCGCCGTCCCAATCATGACCCCGGTGCGCTCCCGCCCGTTTGAACGCGGATCCAAATTGGCGTCCTGAACCGCCATTTTGGCGGCCGCTACCGCCAGTTGGCTGGTACGATCCATCCGTCTCAAATTTTTTTTCAGAACGTATGTCTCAGGGGTGAAATTTTTGATTTCGCCTGCGAAATGAGTGGCAAAAGAAGAAGCGTCAAACGAGGTAATGGTCGCCACACCGCTTCTTCCACTTTTGATCGCTTCCCAAAAAGCATCTTTACCGATGCCGTTTGAAGCGAGTACTCCGAGACCTGTCACAACGACTCTACGTTTTTCAGACATGCATACTCCAATAAATCATTAAAAAAAAGACCCACTTACGAGGTGGCGAAGCGGGTCGGAAATCTTTTTGATAAACGTTTCCTGAAGGCAGGCTAATGCCGCGTTACTTTTGAATTTAGGTGTCCGCGGTACTGTACACATTCACAATTTGAATTGTCACGCTGTACTAGTAGTTGTCTCGCGCCCCTTTGAGCGAGAGCGCGATCTTACGGTTTTCATTGTCCACATGCAGAATCAACACATTCAATGTGTCTCCGACGTGAAAAGAAGATTCCAATGCTTCGGCTTTTTCATG
This sequence comes from Candidatus Omnitrophota bacterium, assembly GCA_016206815.1. Lineage (GTDB taxonomy): Bacteria > Omnitrophota > Omnitrophia > Omnitrophales > Danuiimicrobiaceae > 01-FULL-45-10b. The sequence goes on from JACQQT010000025.1 coordinate 727, forward strand.
AGGCATTTCCGATACGTGAACCAACCCCTCAAGCCCGTTGTCGAGTTCCACAAAGATTCCAAAATTCACGATTTTGGTAATCCGGCCTCTTGTGGTCGTTCCGTTCACAAAAGCTCGAGTTAATCTCGGCCACGGATCTTCGCTTAACTGCTTAATCCCAAGCGATATTTTCCGGTTCTGAGGATCCAGCGACAGCACTTTTGCTTGCACGGTTTCGCCTTTTTTGACCATTTCACCCGGATGAGCTACCTTCTTGAGCCATGAGATGTCGGAAACGTGAATCAAACCGTCAATGCCCGGTTCCAGCTCCACAAAGATTCCGTAATCCGTAATGTTCCGAACTTTCCCTTCGATCACATCTCCGGCATGATAACGCTCTTCTAAGGCATCCCACGGGCTTGCGCTCATTTGTTTCAGACCCAGTGAAATTTTTCGAGATTCTTTATCGACGTTGAGAATGACGGTTTCAACTTCGGATCCCGCCGACAGCATTTCGGAAGGATGCGAAACCCGCTTGGTCCAAGACAGTTCGCTGATATGAATGAGACCTTCGATTCCGGGTTCCAATTCTACAAAAGCACCGTAGGGCACAAGGTTGGTCACTTTCCCTTTCACCCGTGCTCCGGCAGAATATTTATCATCCACGCCTTCCCACGGACTGGCGGTAATTTGTTTCAAGCCAAGCGAAACCTTTTCGCTTTCTTTGTCGATGGCAATCACCATCACATCAATTTCATCCCCCAAATTGAGAACCTCTGAAGGATGTGCCACGCGGCCCCAGCTCAAATCCGTAATATGAAGCAGGCCGTCAATTCCGCCCAAGTCAATAAACGCGCCGAAATCGGTAATGTTTTTGACGCGCCCCCGAACGGTTTGTCCCACCGTAAGCTGCTTCACCATTTTGCTTCTGGTGACTTCTTTTTCACGCTCCAGATGATCTTTTCGCGAAACGACAATATTTTTGCGCTTATGGTTAATCTTGACGATAACAAACTGAAAACTTTGTCCTAAAAACTGATCTAAATTTTTAACGGGTTTTAAATCGACCAAGGAAGCCGGTAAAAACGCCTCCATTCCGATGTCCACCATAAAGCCGCCGCGGACTTTCTTGAAAATGCGGCCCTCGACCACACTTCCTTCGTTGGCATTGGCCACCAGATCATCCCAGCACTTCTGGCGCTCTGCCTTCCGTTTGGAAAGCACGATCATTCCGCTCTCATCCCCCCGTGATTCAAAGAGAACCTCAAGTTCATCGCCCACTTTTAATTCTTCAGGATGATCCAATTCCTCCAGCGGAAGGAGACCTTCGGATTTATAACCAATGTCGACAACAGCTTCGCGATTGGTAATCGCAATCACCTTTCCCTTTACAATTTGCCCTTCGGTAACGCTTTTCAGCGTTTTCTCATACAGCTCGGCAAAGGTGGCCGATTTTTGGTTTTTTTCGTCTGTGAACATCTTTAAATGGAATCTCCTTTTAGCGGAAGCCTGCCCCTCTGAGAGCCTCGCTAGGGAGACTAATTGTAGAGTGGTTCAGGTTAGAATAGCGGCATTCTACCAAAAAAGCGGATAAAACGGAAGTGAATTTTATAAGCTAAAAAACACCTTATTTGAGACATCAACCGGATATCCCTTAAAGCCGGCTTCGTTTTGTGGAGGCAGTTTTCAAAAAATTTCGAATAGAGCTGCCGGACCTTCGCTTTAAAGCTGAGGTCAGCCGCTTCAGCTCTCCTTCTAACCGTTTCAAGCGGGCCAAAAGGTGGGCCCGATTCGTCAGGAAAATAGGAACCCAAAGCGCCGGATCGCCTTGCGCCACTCGGGTGGTGTCCAGAAAACCGCTTGAGGCAAATTGAAGTGATTTGACGGAAGTTTGATTCACCAAAGCCGAAGCCACCGCATGCGGCAAATGGCTGACCTCGGAAACCAGCTCATCATGTGCTTCGGGTGAAAGGACTTGGACGGAAGCACGCAATCGCTTCCAGAACCGAGAAACAACACTTGCAGCGCGCCGAGCCGTTTTCCTCGAAGGTGTCACAAAAACAAACGCTTTCTCAAATAAATCTGCCTTCACATGCCGAAGTCCCCTGAGATGCGATCCTGCCAAAGGATGCGATCCCACAAATTCAATATGTCGAAAACGCCTCCGATCCGACCAGCGAACAATTTCTCCTTTGGTACTGCCCACGTCGCTTACGACCGTCCCTTTGGGGGCATACCGATCCACTTCTGAAATTAATTTCGGAATGGAATCAACGGGAGAACACACAAACACAAGATCTGCCTCAGACAACGCGGAACGCAGCGCTGTGAAACCCTCGTGAATCAGCCGCTTCTTTTTTGCGAACGCAATTTTCTGAGAACTGCGGCTGACCGCAATGACGCGTGCAGCGCGAAAGTGTTTCCGAATGGCGCCGGCCAACGAGCCGCCAATCAGACCCAGACCGATGATGACGAAAGTTTGTTTCTTTTGTGCCATTACACGTCGCGTCCGATGACTTTGGCGATCGCGCGAATTTCCTTCACCATGTCCGCAAACCGCTTGGGATAGAGGGATTGCTCGCCGTCTGATTTGGCTTCTTCCGGATTGTCATGGACTTCCACCATGATGCCGTCCGCTCCGGCCGCCACTCCAGCGCGGGCAATCGGCGTGACATACTCCCACTTTCCGGTTCCGTGCGAGGGATCCACTAAAACGGGCAAATGCGTCAATTCCTTTAACACGGGAATGGCGTTAATATCAACGGTGTTCCGGGTGGCCGTCTCAAACGTACGG
>JACQQT010000026.1 GCA_016206815.1 Candidatus Omnitrophota bacterium
GAAGAAGACGGTGTCAACCACGGCCGCTCGCTTTTAGTTGAGTATTCGATTGCTGCCGGTGAAACCGCCAGGTTCTTTGCCCCGCTCAAGGGATTGGATATGAGCCGGGCGGACTTTTTGGTTTTCCTCGCCCGTCAGAAAGAACTGGATGCGTTTGGCGGGAAAATTCTGATCGGCTTGCGGGATGTGAGCGGCAAAACGGTGACGACGGACGTTCGTTCTTACATGAAGCGGTTATGGAGTGGGCCGAGGAGCGCATGGGTCCAAGTGGCAATCCCGAAAACCGAATACCGCTCGCTTGATTTCAATCAGCTGGAACGTTTGGAGATTGCCTTGACGGCGGGCGATCAAAAGATCAGCGGAAATTTGGTTCTCGATGAAATTTCTTTTTTTGGGCCGAGTGAGCTGGTTTTCAGATCCAATGCGGATAATCTGAAGGGATTTCCGAAAACGGTCGTTTGGGATGGGCGCGTTCGCGAGCTCATGCAGATTCAAAATGACCACAAGTTAATACAAGCCGTTGCCCGCGACACTTGGCAGTATTTTGAAAACTTAATCGACCGCCAAACCGGTTTGCCGGTCGATCACATTCGCGTGGGCGAAGCGTTGGGAATCGGTGCTTACGTCAGCCCGACGAATTTAGGGCTGTATTGGATTGCCACCGTTGCCGCATTTGATCTTTCTCTGATTTCAAAGGAGGAGGCAATTGCCAATATCCGGTTGAGCTTTGCTTCTTTCAAGAAATTAAATCATTGGGGCGTCGGTTATTACAATTATTACCAGACGCGCAGCTTCGGCGTGACGCGGGAATATGTGTCGGTTGTCGATAACGGGTGGTTGGCGGCAGCCCTCGTCGTCATCCGGCAGGCATTCCCTGAGGAATTTGGGAAAGAAGCGTCTGAGGCCCTCAAAAAATTGGATTTTTCGGAGTTTTACGATTCGTCCAACGGCCAGCTCAGGCTTGGATTTGATGCGGACAAAGGCGATTTTTCACCGTACCATTACGGTTTGCTGGCCACCGAAGCCCGTTTGGCCAGCTATGTGGCGATCGGGAAGGGCGATCTCGGGAAAGAACATTGGGCGCGGATTTACCGAACCCTTCCCGCCGAATGGGACTGGCAGAAACAAACGCCGCAGGGCAGTGTGCGGGAATTATTTGGCGTTCCGGTGTTTGAAGGTTTTTATACGTATTTGGGAAAACAGTTTGTTCCCAGTTGGGGAGGTTCGCTCTTTGAATTTTTAGCGCCGACCCTGCTTTTGAAAGAGCAGGAATTGGCGCCGAAAGGGCTCGGCAAGAATAATGAAATCGCCACAGACCTTCAGATCCAACATGCCCTTCAGGAAAGAGGGTATCCGGTTTGGGGGCTCGCGCCGTGCGCAACCCGTAACGGAAAGTATTGGGTGTATCGGGAGTACGGGGTTCCGGCGCTCGGGGCGAAAGGATATGCGGACCGGGGCGTGATTGCTCCCTATGTTTCGTTTCTGGCGTTGGCCACTCGGCCTCAGGCTGCGATTCAAAATTTGCGGGAAATGCTGCTTCGGTATCCGGGGATTTACGGTGAGTACGGATTTTATGATGCCGTTGATCTTTCAAATGGAGCCGTCAACCCTCAATATCTGGCGCTGGATCAAGCCATGAGTTTTCTGGCGATGGCGAATTATTTGAAAGACGGCGCGGTGCGCAAACGGTTTCATGCCGACCCGGTCGGCAAGCAGGGTGAGGAATTATTAAAGGAAGAAATTTTTTCACTGAATTAACTCGCTATAGGTGCAATCATCATTCTTAATGGTTGTAGGACCTGTAGTCAAGAAAGGAGCACGAAAATGAAACGTTGGTTAGTGTTGTTGGTTGTAACGGTAGTGGCTTTTGCATTTCCAAAGCACGTGCTGGCTCAGTATTCGGACGCTGCCGGTTCTGAGCTCGTCGTCTCGGACTTTGACACGGGGGATAAACCCAATAATCTCGGAGGCGACTTCGGTTCTTGGGATAAAGACCCCAACGATGAAACTCAAAGCTCGCAGATGAGTTTTGCCTCAGATGATGCTTTGGCGGATCCCCTGGGCTATTCCATCCGGTTGGATTATGATGTGGATTCTCCGAATCCGGCGTATAACGGCTTTTGGATGAAGCTCAATAATTTGGATGCGACTGCCTACAATACGCTTAACTTTTACATCAAAGGAGACGCTCAGGAAGATTTTACCAAGCGGGTGAAGCTTGAGTTGAAAGACGACACCAAAACCCCCTCGCAATTCATCATTGCGGGCGTGACGGATCAATGGCAGAAGTTTTCCATTCCCTTTGAGAAATTCAGGCGGGTGAAAAACTGGAATACCTTGAGCGAGTTTGTCGTCGTCTTCGATGACATCAACTCCAATCCCAAGAAAGGCACCATTTATCTTGATCAAGTGTCGATTTCAGCGGAATAAAAACAACGCATCACATTGAGGAGACAGGAGAAAGGAGGGGTTTCCGTGATCAAGCAAATGCTGTTGAAGGATCGGATACTGACCGACAAGGAACGCAAGAACTTGGCGATCCTTGAAGTGATACGGAAAAACGGCCCTATTTCTCGAACCGACATTTCGAAAATTACGGAACTCAACATTGTGACGGTTTCCAATTACGTCAGCCACTACATTAAAACAGGTTTGGTGGTGGAAGGCGAGTTGGATGAATCTACCGGCGGCCGAAAACCGGTTTTGGTGGAGCTGAACCCCAAAGCCGGTTACATCGTGGGCGTGGGGCTGAACATGTTGAACATGGTGGGCGTGCTGGTGGATTTAGAGATCAACGTGATTACGGAAATCAAGCGCGAACGGCTGCCTGAGAATTCTGAGGCGGTGGTCCAGCAAATGGTGGAATTGGCAGCCGATATGATTGCCAAATCCGAGGTCGATAAAACAAAAATTGTCGGCGTCGGCGTCGGAATTCCGGGCATTATCGATGAGCGCGGACGAACCATTCGCTGGCCTCAGAGCCTTGGGGAAAAGGACATTTCCGTATGTCTTTCCATTAAGGATACGTTTGAGAAGCGCTTGAACGTTCCGACATTCGTTGAAAACGATGCGAATGCTGCCGTGCTCGGCGAGAAGTGGCTGGGACTGGACCGCGATGTGAAACATCTGGTGTATATGTTTTCAGGTGTCGGCGTCGGGATCATTATCAACGGCGAGATTTACCGCGGAGCAACCGGTGCTGCGGGCGAGCTCGGGATTTCGAGTTTGAAGGCATCGCGCGAAGAAATTTGGTCGATGGCGAAAGATTTGGGCCGGTGGGAGATGGACATCGGCATTACCCGGCGCGCCCAGGAATTGGTTTCCAAAGGAAATGCTTCTGTTCTGAAAGATCTGGCAGGCGGGGACCCCAAGAAAATCACGTTCAAAGGAGTGGTCAAAGCGGTGAAGGAAAAAGATGCGCTCGCCATTAAAGTGGTCGAGGAAGGCGGTTACGTGCTGGGAAGAAAAATCGCTTTTCTCGTGAATCTATTGAATCCGGAAATCGTGGTCATCGGCGGCGGCATCGAAGATTGCGGCGCACCACTGCTGGATTCCATTAAAGAAGCCGTCAAGGAATGGTCGGTGGAAGAGGCCGCTTCCCGGGTGAAGATCATCCCTTCCGCTTTTGGTGAAAACGCGGTCGCTTTAGGGGTCGTGGGAATTGTGGCCCGCGAGGTTTTTGCGCAAGCGTAAACATATTCCTCGGAGACTTTCGTTTTGATGGCAGGGGGCAGGTTTTAAACCTGCCCCTTGTGTTTTAAGCTCCAAAACGGTATTATGAATTCTTTTCTCCCCATTTTTGTTGATTAAGGGTTTGTCTTAACTTGTTTTAATCAAATAGGATAGGAGGGATTTTGATGTCTCATGGAGTTACCGTTTGGTTTACGGGTTTATCCGGTTCCGGAAAGTCAACCATTGCACGGATTTTGGAAAAGCGGTTGAAAGCAATGGGCCAGAAAGTTGAAGTTCTGGATGGCGATGTCGTCCGGACGAATCTCAGCAAAGGGCTTGGGTTTTCAAAAGAAGATCGCGATACGAACATTAAACGGATCGGTTTTGTCTGCCACCTGCTGACGCGCAACGGTGTCATTGCGATCGCCTCTGCCATTTCGCCCTACCGCGAGGTTCGCGATTACAATCGGAGCCTGATCGGAAATTTCGTCGAAGTATATGCGAAGTGTTCCTTAGATGAATGTGTGAAGCGGGATGTGAAAGGACTTTACAAAAAAGCGATGGCCGGAGAAATCAAAGGGTTTACGGGAGTGGATGATCCTTATGAGGAACCTTTGCATCCGGAAGTCGTTTGCGCAACGGATCAGGAAACCGCTGAGCAATCGGCCGATCGCGTCTTGAGCAAACTGGAAGCATTGGGATACATTGAAAAAGGCTGTCATTCCCCCGTACGGGGGAATCCAGAGTCCGCTGGATCCCCGCCTGCGCGGGGATGACCGAGGGTTTATGACGAGCGAGAAACGCTGCGATCTTCATATGCACACGATTCACTCCGACGGTACCTTGACGCCGACGGAGCTTGTGAAGCTGGCGAAAGAGCGCGGGCTTGCTTGTATTGCGTTAACGGACCATGACACGACGAGCGGTGTGGCCGAGGCGCAGGAAGCGGGCCGGCGCTTTGGCGTGGAAGTCATTTCCGGGGTTGAGATCAGTGTCATTTTTGAGCCGGGAACGATGCATATCTTAGGTTATTTTTTAGATCCGAGTTCAAAAAAATTGAAAGCGGAACTTGAAACTATTCAAGCCGCGCGGCGCGCGAGAAATCCGATGATCATCGAAAAACTTCGTGCTTTGGGGATTGAGATTACGCTGGAAGAAGTGGAGCGCCAGTCCGGCGGCGATCAGGTAGGCCGTCCGCATTTTGCGCGCGTTTTGGTGCAAAAAAAGTATGTGAAGGATTTTGGGGAAGCATTCGACAAATACTTAGCCAAGGGCGCGCCTGCTTATGTGGACAAGCGGAAACTATCAAGCCGGAAAGCGTTTGAGATGATTGAAGAAGCCGGCGGCATTGCCTCACTTGCGCATCCGAAACTGCTCGCGCTGGATTCGGATTGGAGGCGGTTTGAAGAAACGGTGGGCCGGCTCAAATCGGAAGGCATGAAGGGGCTCGAAGTTTATTCGAGCTGTCAATCCAAAGAAGAAGCAGCGCGATACCGAAAGACTGCAGAACGCCTCGGGCTTTTCACGACAGGCGGAAGCGATTTTCACGGGGCGAATCGTCCGCAAGCCCCTTTGGGATGGATGGGAGACGGGGCCCGGATTCCTTATGAAACCATTGATCAAATGAAGAAATTTCTTTTAGAACGACAAGCGAAATGACCGTTGCGATGGCGAAATCAATCAATTTAGAAAAATTAAATGCGCGCTTTGAAAAAGCGCAGCCGGAAGAAATCTTGCGATGGGCGATCGAAACGTTCAGCCCCAAGATTGCGGTGACCTCTTCGTTTCAAACCGAAAGTGTGGCGTTGCTTGACATGGTGTCCAAAATTAATCCGGCGATTCAAATTCTTTTTCTTGAAACCGGCTGGCACTTTCCGGGAACACTCGCGTTTAAAAGCGAGATCGTGAAACGCTTAGGATTAACGAACGTTACTGATTTGAAAGCAGATCCGAAAAAGCGTGAGGCCTTCAACGCGAAAACCGGCGGGAAACCTTACGAGGCGGATCCGGATCGCTGCTGCCAGATCAACAAGGTCGAACCGTTAGAGGAAGCACTCAAAGGCCTGGACGCTTGGGTTTCCGGCATCCGGCGTTCTCAGTCGGAAACGCGCAAAGACATTAAGATTATCGAAGCCTATCAAGGGCTGTTCAAGATTAATCCGCTTGCCAATGCCACGTCAGGAGATATTTGGTGGTATTTAAAGGAACACAATCTCCCCAAACACCCTTTGTTTGATAAAGGTTATTTAAGCATCGGCTGCTGGCCGTGCACGAGGCCGGTCCAGCCGGGCGATGATGAACGCTCCGGGCGTTGGGCAGGCAAGGAAAAAACAGAATGCGGAATCCATACGTCGATGAAACCGAAATTAAAAAAACCGGAAGCGCCGGAAGAAAATCAGGAAGGAAGTAATATATGAGTCGTATTGCACCTCATGGCGGGAAGTTGGTGAATCGCGAGCTGAGCGGAAAGGAAAGCGGGGAGGCGAAGGCGCGCGCAAAAAAATTGCCGGTGCTCGTGCTTTCCGATCGTGAGCTCTGCGATCTGGAGATGATCGCCACCGGCGCGATGAGCCCTTTGGAAGGATTTATGACGAAGGACGATTACGAAGCGTGTCTCAATCAGAAGCGGCTTGCCAACGGTTTGGTCTGGACGCTTCCGGTGACCAAATCCATTACGTCTGAGGAGAAGACCAAAATTTCGAACGAAAAAGAAGTCGCCTTTGCGGATTCGAAGGGTGCTTTGCTGGCTTCACTTGAGGTGCGCGAAATTTTTCCTCACGACAAGAAGAAACAAGCGCAGGCAGTTTACGGAACGGTTGATGAGGCACATCCCGGGGTGGCACAGATTTTTAAAATGGGAGAATTTTTCATCGGCGGGAAAATTTCTTTGTTCCAGCACCCCGTTTATTCGGATTTTAATGAATACCGCATGGACCCGAAGCAAACACGCGAATATTTTCAGAAGAAAAATTGGGGGACCATCGTGGCGTTTCAGACGCGCAATCCGATTCACCGTGCCCACGAGTATTTGACCAAATGTGCCCTCGAAACGGTGGACGGGCTCATGATCCATCCGCTGGTCGGGGAAACCAAGAGCGACGATGTGCCGGCCCGCGTGCGCATGGAGTGTTACAAAGTATTGATTGAAAAATATTATCCGAAGGATCACGTGCTGCTTTCCGTCTTTCCGGCGGCGATGCGCTATGCCGGCCCTCGGGAGGCCGTGTGGCATGCCATTTGCCGGAAAAATTACGGCTGCACGCATTTTATTGTGGGCCGGGATCATGCCGGCTGTAATAAACCGGACGGGAAATCTTATTACGGAACCTATGATGCCCAGCGGATTTTCGATGAATTCAAGGCCGAGGAGATTGGAATTGAAATTTACAGATTCGAGCATTCCTTCTATGATAAGAAGACCGGGGGAATCGTGAGTTTCAAGACGGCTCCGGCCGAGGCAGAACAGTTGAGTGTCTCCGGCACCAAGCTTCGCGAGATGCTGAGGGCAGGTGAGCTTCCGCCTCCTGAAATCACGCGTCCCGAAGTCGCCAAAATTTTAATTGAAGCCATGCGGGAAAAAGCAGGAAGCAAAACTTAAAAAGGCAGCCAGATGGGTTTTGTCAAAGGTTTGAAGTGTCGAGAATGCGGCAGGACATACAAAGCAGAGGCGATCTATGTCTGCGAATTTTGCTTTGGGTCGCTTGAGGTCGACTATGATTACGACGCGCTGAAAAAGAAAGTCACTCGCCAGCGGATTGCCTCGGGCCCAAGCAGTTTGTGGCGGTATCGGGATCTCCTGCCGCTGGACGGGGAGCCTACGGTTGGGTTTTATTCCGGTTTTACGCCGCTCGTGAAAGCAGACCGGCTCGCTAACGAATTGGGCATCCGGGAACTTTACATCAAGGATGATTCGGTTTGTCACCCCACCTTGTCATTTAAGGATCGCGTAGTGGCGGTCGCCCTTTCAAAAGCAAAGGAGCTCGGTTTCGATACGGTGGCCTGCGCTTCGACCGGCAATTTGGCCAATGCCGTTTCGGCACACGGAGCTTGGGCAGGGCTGAAGCGCTATATTTTTATTCCCTACGATTTGGAGCAGGCAAAAGTTTTGGGCACACTCGTTTTTGCGCCGAATTTGATTATGGTGAGGGGCAATTATGACGATGTCAACCGGCTGTCGAGTGAAATAGCGGCCAAATATCACTGGGGTTTCGTGAATATCAACATTCGTCCTTATTATGCCGAGGGGTCAAAGACCTTTGGTTTTGAAATTGCCGAGCAATTGGGATGGCGGACGCCTGACCATGTCGTTTGCCCTGTGGCAAGCGGTTCGCTTTTGACTAAAATTTGGAAAGGGTTTAAGGAATTTGAGAAACTGGGCCTGATTGATTCGGTTAAAACCTCTTTGCATTGTGCACAGCCGGAAGGTTGTTCTCCGGTTGCCGATATGATTCTTTCAGGTGCGGATGCAATTCGGCCGGTCAAACCCAAAACCATCGCCAAGTCGCTTGCGATCGGCAATCCTGCCGACGGCTACTATGCGCGGGACGTCGTGGCGCAAAGCGGCGGAACCGCCGGGATTGCCAGCGATGATGAAATCCGGGAGGGAATTCAGCTGTTGGCTCAGGCGGAAGGAATTTTTACCGAGACGGCGGGAGGCGTGACCGTTGCCGTCGCCAAAAAATTAGTTGAAGCAGGCAAGATTGCCAAGAATCAATCCATTGTGATTGCCATTACCGGAAACGGGCTTAAAACGCAGGACGCCGTTCAAAGTTCGCTTCAAAAAGCGCTTGAAATTGAGCCGAGTTTGAAATCATTTGAAAGTAAAATTTTAGCTAGCGTTCCATCAGGGTCATCTATAAAATAAATAGAGTAAAACTAGGAGCTTACATGGCTGTTAAGGTTCGAATTCCGACACCGCTTCAGAAATTGACGCAAGAGAAGGCAGAAGTTGAGGCCACCGCGAAAACCATTAAGGATTTGATCGAAGCTTTAAATCAGTCTTATCCCGGGATTAAAGAACGGATTTGCGATGAGCAGGGCAACCTCCGCCGTTTCGTGAATGTTTTTTTGAACGAAGAAGATATCCGTTTTCTTGGAAAAGAAAAAACTCCTCTTAAAGACGGCGATGAAGTCTCCATCGTTCCTGCCATCGCGGGCGGCTAAACTTTTTTCATGACGCTTACCATCGAATCCATCACAGAGCTGAAAGAGCGCGTGATTCAGGGCGGTGAGATTACCCGGGACGAAGCGCTCGCCCTGATGGGCATTCAAGATGCCAAACTCCTAGACTTCCTCCGGGAAGCAGCCCACCAAATTACCCTCGCCTTCAATTCCAACAAGGCGGGTTTGTGTTCCCTGATTAATGCGAAGAGTTACTTGTGCGGGGAAGACTGCGGTTTTTGCGCCCAGTCCGTCCGTTTTGAAACTTCGGCGGCGCGTTATGAACTGCTGGAACCCGAAGTGATCGCAGAAGCAGCGAAGAAAGCGGAGCAATTCGGCGCTCAAAATTTTTGCATCGTCACAAGCGGCGGCGCTTTGAATCAGGCCGAGTTTGAAAGCATCCTTGGCGTCGTCGAACGATTGAAGC
>JACQQT010000029.1 GCA_016206815.1 Candidatus Omnitrophota bacterium
GAGGCCTTTGCCTACGGGGCATTGCTCGCAGCGAATTTTGTTGCCAAAAAGAGGTCTGGTTTCTACAATATGCAGCAGGTGCTTGGTTTATAAACACAACCGTCATCCTGAGCGAATGCGAAAGCAAAAGACCTTCCCAAAAATTAAAATTGCCCTCGTTGCTTTCTTAGTCGTCCTTTTTCCGTCTATCAGCATTTTTGCCGCCACGCCTGACACCACTTCTTCAGAAGAACCCCAAGTCAACTACCTCTTTCGAGACACTTTCTACGCTCCTCCCAGTTTAAAGCTGAAGTACGACGTTTACGAAGCGGGCGGGTTTTTATTGGTGCGCGATTCGAAACGGGGTACCAATTCCGAATTTTCCGTTGTGACAGGCTTTGCCCCTCCCGTGATTGAAGGACGCGTTTTGAAAAATATCCGCACGGTAGAGGAAGCAACCGACTTTCTCGACAAAAATGCACGCAAAATCTTTTTTGAACGGGTTCCGATTAAGGAACTTCCTTTGATTGCCAAAGACGGTATGCCCGCGCCTCGCTTTTGGGTGGGCCAGCGGGCGTTTGATTCTTTGGATTTGGCAAAAGCAAAAGTGATTGAAGTGAAGACGGCGATTGAATCAAACGGCGGCAATTTCGACCGGTCGCTGGAACTCGTCACCGAATTCTTCCCGGAAGAGCCCGCTCCGACCCCGGAGGCCGTTCGCGCCAACTACATGGCGGAAGAAGAGATGGTTTTAAAGATGCTGGATTGGCTGAATATCGGCGAACAAAGCTACGGTCCGTTACAATTGATTCCCAATCGGTTGTTGGGCGTATCCACGGGAGATGCGATTTTGTGGCAGTCCTTTGGAGAATCTTCTTTCCGTTGGACCAATCTGGACCGCGGCGGTTTTAACGACCAAGTCGGTTTTTACACGAATCGCATCGTGCTGCGGGGATTCCGGTTTATCGGTGAAGCCACGATTGATCCTTATGTCGAAGTGACCGCCGCCTTGGAATCACAGGGAGAGAATTTTCCGAGCCACTTGGATTTGATCGGAGGATTGGAATACCGGCCGTTTTCGCGGGTCAATTATTTTGAGAATTTTAATTTCGACGGCCTCTATCTTTTGAAATTCGCCAGAAATTACCGTTTCTTTGTTCAATATATGGAGCGAAAAAATCTGACAGACGAAGTTCTAGGAAGTCCCGATACGGACTTTTGGGCAGGCCTCGACATTTTCTATGAATGGGGCATTGATTTGCCGCTTCCGTGGGTCACCCCAAAACGGGATCGGCTGACGGATTGGGTTCATGATTACGTTTGGGGTGAATATTTTGGCAGCTACCGTTACGAGCGGACGGATTTTTCATCCATCGACGGGTTCAATTCCTGGTTGTTTAATTCCTCGCTCATTTTGGGCGTGAAATGGCCGACGATTCCGCTGCCTAAAAATCCGATCAACGACGAAATCACACTGATGCCCTATCTCAGGCTGGAGCATACCACCGTGCCGCGCCGGTCCGAACGCGCTGATTTGAACCGGATGTTTCTTGCGGTCGGCGTCCGCTGGATGCCCTTCCGGAGTTATCAGTTTGAACATAACGAGTGGCTGTTTAAAACCAAATTGTTTGCGGAGTACGTCGGAATTGGCAGCGTTTTTCATCCCGGCGGCGCGCATCCCGCCGACGTTCCCGACCGCGATTGGCGCGCCGGCATTAACGTTTCCTTCAGGCGGTATTAGATGAAACCAAATAACGAGTTCAACGTCATTGCGAGCGGAGCGAAGCAATCTCAAAGATTGCTTCGGCTTTGCTTTGCACGCTGCCTCGCAATGACGTTGGTAGTCAGTTTCATTTTCTCTCTCATTCAACCGCCGTCTTTTGCAATAGTTGAACCGGATCTGTTCAACGTTCTCGGCAATCCAAGCTTTGAGCAACCGATCGGTGCGTCAAATCCAAGCAGCCTTCTCCAAGACGGCGTCTTCCTTGGAAACTGGGATAATACCCCAGGCCGCGGGATTAGCAACCCTGTCTTAGGCGGTGCACCCGATGGCGCCAGAGTATTGCAGTTGAGTGAAGCAGGATTTACCAATGTGGGTTCGTTCACGTTCCAAACTCTGAAGGATAGCGAAGTTGTTAGAGGAGTTGGCGAGGGAGATTTCGTTACCTTTAGTGCGCAAGCCCGTTTGTTAACTGCGGATGGATCAAACGATGCGTCTGGTATTAAAATCGAATTTAATAACGCAGCAGGAAATCGAATCACTCAAACCGCTCCCGCTACGGTTACCGTGGCTTCGGCAACGTTCACTCGGTTGACCGTTAACGCTACCGCACCGGCCGGAACAAGAGAAGTTGTTTTTACATTTGAGATTACGACTTCTGAAGCAGGGGGTACGACGGTTGCACAGTTTGATAGTGCGGTTGGCACCGTTTCAAAATTCCCCATTGCCTTAGATGCCTCCCTCTCAAAACCCAAAATATCCAAGGGAACGGCAACTTTTGTCAGCACCCGGATTAAAAATATCTCCGCCATCGCATTTGCGAATCTTGAATTGGTGGCCGAAGTGCCGGAAGGGTTTACCTTTATCGATTCAGCCTCTCGTTTAGACGGCGTTCCCGTTAATTCACGGAAGGGCTCGAGAATATTCACATTGGGTACGATTGCTTCCGGTGAGAACAAAACCATCGGTTTTCTTTTGGTGGCATCTCAAATGGTGCAAATCGGGAAACGGTACGAAGTGTCTTTTTTTGTCAGGCAGACAAATGGTACCGTTCAATCCAATACGCGGCGGCTCATCTTAACCATTATCGCCGATCCGCTTTTTGATGAGGGGACGATTTTGGGCAAGGTGTTTGACGATCAAAACGAAAATGCGGTTCAGGATGAAGGCGAGCACGGAATTCCGGGAGTCAAGCTGGCAACGGAGGAAGGAATCGTGGTGGTGACCGATCCGCACGGCCGGTATCACATTCCGGCGATTAAACCGGGACGCCATTTGGTGAAGATTGACGGCCATACGCTTCCTCAAAATAGCAAGTTTGTGACGGAAGAGTCGGTTTTAATTAAAACGACGGAAGGCATGCTCAACGTCACCAATTTCGCAGTCAAACTTCCGGAGCCTCAAATTCCGAAGCAGTATCGGGACCAGTTGAAGGTGCTCGTTACACAGGGCAATGACGTCTCTCAGCCTGAACTTTCTATTAGCTTGGAGCCGGAAATTCTTCGAATGGGGATCGGGGTGTTTGAAGAAGACCCCGCTTTTTCGGTTCAGACGAATTATGCGGATTTAATTTATGCCTGGCGCATTGAGATTCGCGATGAACTCGGAGAGGAAGTATGGACGGGTTATGGCTTGGGGGCTCCGCCCAAGGAAGCGGTGTGGAATGGAAAGACGCAGACGCGGGAATCGGTCAAAAGCGGCCTTTATTCTTATCGATTGATTGTGCGTGACCGTGAGGGGCATGAGGATTGGACGCCGCTTCGATTTTTCCGAGTCGTCAGCAAGCTGGATCAACTCGTGCCTGATGAGCCCAAGATTGATGTTCCCGCCGTGGGCAATATGTCGATTGAGCGTGACGGCAAACGCGGAATTCCCACTGCCGGAAGGCCCACCGTCCATGTCCGCGGGACCACCGTTCCCTGGAATTCGGTGGCGGTCAACGGGGAGCCGGTCGGTGTCAATCTGGATGGAACGTTTCGGACGGAACTTTTCGTACCGCCGGGACGGCAATCCGTCCAAGTGACTACGACCGATCCCGAGGGGAATACCGTCACCTATCAGGAAGAAGTGGTGGTGAAGGACAGTTATTTCTTTATGGTCGGTTTAGGGGAGCAGGAATTCGGCGCGAACTTCATTAAAGACGGGAACGTAGAAGTTGTCGGAAGAGATGAACAGTTTCATCACGGGTTTTACCAAGACGGGCGGCTCGCTTTTTATTTGAAAGGGAAGATTAAAGGGAAATTTTTAATTACCTCCCGGTATGATACGGATGATGAGAGAGGGAAGCTCTTTACCAACTTGGATCCGGATCTTTATTATCCGGTTTACGGAGACGGTTCCGAGATTACTTACGATGCCTATGATACGAAACAGCGGTTCTATATTTTAGTTGAGATGGACCGCTCTTATTTTAAGTGGGGAAGCTTCCACACGAATTTTACGGACACGGAACTATCGACCCATAACCGGACTTTTTCCGGTGCGAAAATGCACTTTGAGACACTTGCCACCACGAAGTACGGAGATGCAAAGCGCGGGTTTGCGGTCTATACGGCGGACAGTGATCAATTGGGGGATCACAACGAATTTGTCGGGACCGGCGGTTCTTTATTCTATCTCCGCAATAAAAATGTGATCGAGGGAAGCGAAAAAGTAAGGATCGAAGTGCGGGATAAGATTCAAAATATCGCCGTGTACAGCCGCGATTTGGTTTACGGGACGGATTATGAAATTGATTACAACGAAGGAAGAGTTATTTTGCGGAAGCCGCTATCTGCGGTGAGCTATAGCGATACCATCATCACCAACGATATTTTGAACGGGAGCGATACATTCCTCATTGTGGATTATGAATTTGATCCGCAAGGATCTGTCTCGGACCGCAACAGCGGAGTTCGCGGTTATACCCATGTGGGAGACCATTTCCGGATCGGTGGAACGGCGGTTGAAGAAAAACGGGACGGACGGGATTATGACCTTCGCGGTGTCGATCTTACCGCCAAGTTTGGACGCAATACGAAAATTACCGCCGAATATGCGAGAACACAGGATCGAACCCAGCGGAACTCCCTTTCGTATAATGGCGGCATTACGTTCGCAGACGTACCGACCGGGAACAAGGTCATCAAGAAAGCCAATAATCTATTCGATGATGCGTACTCGATTAAAGCGGAGACAAAGGCGAAAACGGGCACCGAAATTTCGGGTTATGCCCAGGAAGTCAGTGCCGGTTTTGCGAATGCCGATTTGATCAGTCAAGCCGGCACAAGGAAAGCGGGAATTGAGGTTCGGCAGAAAGTCGGGGAGCATGCGCAGTTGTCTTATCGGTATGATCGGCAGAAAGCAACCGACCCGGACAATACCGCCAACGTATTCGTGCAAAGTCCGGAGGAAAGCCGAGTCCATACGGCACAGCTTAAGGTGGACTATGACCAATATCTCGGGGTGATCGAGTACCGCAAGCAGGATGCGGATATTTACACGGCCGCAGAAAGGAATTTAACGACCGCTTTGGATGACGTTCAATTCGGCAATGCGGCAGCTGCGAAAATAGGATATCGCGTGCAGCCAGATTTAATGCCGTATGCGAAAGTGCAGACGAGCTGGGGAGGTGTCAGCGAGCCAAATCATCAATTTGGCGGCGGCATCGAAGCCACCGTTTTGGAGGGCAAGGGCACCGTCCGAATTGAAGAGATGGCTGGCACGATCGGCGATTCCACCTTGCTAGGATTTGATGTGAAAACTTCCGACACCACCAATGTGTACACCAATTTTAGGACGGGTCCTGATTACGACGGTACCGGACGCGCTTTGAGCACGACCGTCGGAAGTTCGAGTCAAGTGAATGCGAAAAGCCGTTTCTACAGCGAACGGGAGATGTCCAGCTTTCGGAGCGGTGAGCGTGAGGCGAATATTTTAGGCTACGATACCCAACTGAACGACAAATGGGGAATCGGCGCCAGTTTTGAGCGGAGCCATATTTACGACATTCGGGATATTAATACCAACCGCAATGCAGGCGCCCTTGAAATTAGTTATGTGGACAAGGATGTCCTGAAAATCGTGAGCCGCTATGAGTTGAGGTTTGACGGCGGAACGGAGGACCGGATCCATTGGTTTTTACGGGATACCATGGACTGGAAGATTAATGAGGATTTGAGTTTCGCGGCGCGGTTCAACCGTTCGGATACCAATCAGGTTGGGTCCTCATTTTTTCACACCAACGCCGCTTTCACGGAGCTTAATATGGGTTTCGCTTACCGTCCCGTTCGCCACAACCGGTTGAACGTCTTGACCCGTTACACGTGGTTGAGTGAAATCGGCGCCGAAAGCCAGTTTGATACGCCGGATATCTTCGGAATCGAAACAAAGGAAACCGCGCATATTTTCGGTCTCGAATTCGGATATGAAGTCCTGCCGCCTTTTTTGGGGTTGGTTGAAAAATTTGCTTACCGAAGGTCTTCCATCGGAGCGGAGGGCGATAATTTTTATATCGGAAACTTCCTGTGGATCAACCGGTTTAATTTCCACGTGGTTCGCAAATGGGATTTGGCTTTGGAATATCGCATGCTTTGGGATACGGAACTTTTAGAAGCGATGAAGCAGGGCGTTTTGGTGGAGCTAGACCGCGAAATTTTGGAGTATATCCGTTTTGGGGTTGGCTATAATTTCACCGATTTTGATGATGATCTGAGGTCTTTGAACGATTTCAGTGCTCAAGGC
>JACQQT010000028.1 GCA_016206815.1 Candidatus Omnitrophota bacterium
AGAGGACCCCAGTCGCGTCCTGCCGGTGTGTAAAACGTAAAAAGGTCCCAAAAACCGGCAACCCCCTGGCGGCCTGCCTGATACAATCCTGAACCGGTTCCCTCAGCAAAACCTTTCCACGCGGCTAGGTAAATCGGGTCGGCCTCGGCTGCCTTCTGAATGATTTCCTTGGGAATCTGAAACGGAGAAGCCACAAGGTAGATGATCCCTCGGCCTAGTTTTTGAATAGGGCCCCTGCCCACCTCCATCGCATAGGCCTGCAACTGGAAACCGCAAACAACCAACATCAAGGCCAGAACCACTAAACTGGATTTCACTAATTTTGTTTGCATGGAATTTCCTTTTTAGAATTTTCGACTGATTAACGTGAAATCTTTAAAATTTCGTAGGGGACAATGCCGGCCGGAACCCGAACTTCCACCGTTTCTCCCTTGGCATGACCGAGAAGTGCTTTGCCGATAGGGGTGGAAATCGCGATCTTTCCGTTGTGAACGTCTGCTTCATCCTCTGCCACGAACGTAAAGGTTACTTTCTCACCGGTCTTTTTATTTTTGAGTTCCACGGTCGTTCCGAAATAAACCTTATCGGTAGGTGCATTCGTGACATCCACCACCTTCGCGCGGGTCAATTTGTCTTCCAGTGTCCGAATACGGGATTCAAGCTGCGCTTTTGCCTCTTTCGCCGTATCATACTCCGCATTTTCGCGGAGATCTCCGTGAGCGCGAGCCGTTTCAAGCTGCCTTGCGACCTCCACGCGCTTGACGGACTTCAAGGTTTGGAGATCCTGTTTTAATTTTTCATAACCTTCCGGCGTCAAGATCACAGGGTCCGTCATGACACCGCCATCTGACTTTGGATTTGGCGAACCGCACGGACGGCCTGTTCAATTTCATCCAAGGTGTTGAAGTATCCCGGACTTAAACGAACGCTTCCCTGAGGGAAAGTGCCGAGCGCCTCATGCATCAGAGGAGCGCAATGAAGGCCGGCCCGTGAAGCAATCTGAAACGATTGATCGAGCACCAAACTCAATTCCTGCGGTTCAATCCCCTCCACCACAAAAGAAACCGGGGCCGCCGAACGCGCCACATCTTCGGTCCCGTACAACTTCAAACCGCTGACGCCCAGAAGCCCCTCACGCAAAGCTTTGACCAGCCGGCGTTCATGCGTTTGAATTTTGGAAATACCTTCCTGCACAATAAATTCAACCCCCTCCCTTAACCCGACGATTCCCACGGAGTTCGGCGTTCCCCCTTCCAATAAAAAAGGGAAAACTTCGGGCTGAGTCTGAGACTCGGAATCGAAACCGGTTCCCCCTTCGCGCCAGGGAATCAATTTTGCCCGGTGACTCACATACAATCCGCAGGTCCCAGTAGGGCCGTAGAGCGACTTGTGGCCCGGGAAAGCCAGCAAATCAATGAAATCCCGCTCGACATCAATCGGAACCACGCCGGCGGTTTGCGCCGCATCCACCAATAAAAGAAGTCCTGCTTCCCGGACGCACCTGCCGATTTCCAGAATCGGCTGGACCGCGCCGACCACATTGGATGCGTGCGTCATGGCAATTAATTTTGTATTTTTGCGGAAGGCTTTTTTAATATCCTTTGGATCGATAAATCCTTCGGCATTCGGACGAATTTTCGTCACCGTAATCCGCTTGGCAATTTCCAAAGCATTCAAAGGACGCAGGACCGAGTTATGCTCGAGAACTGTCGTGATCGCATGATCTCCGTCGCGCAAAACACCCTTGATGGCGATATTCAGCGAATCGGTGCAATTAAGCGTAAAAATGATTCGTTCCGGTTCCGGAGCCCCGAAAAATTTGGCGAGCACGCTCCGCGCCTGAACAATTTGAGCTTCTGCGGCCACCGAAAGCCGATGCCCCGAGCGGCCCGGATTGGCGGCCTCTTCGCGCAGGAATTGGTTCATCCGGTCGTAAACCCGTTTGGGCTTTGGAAAAGAAGTGGCGGCGTTATCGAGATAAATCATTTAAACACCGATGTATTTTGAATAAATGGTTTTCGCTTGGGCCGGATCGTTGGTTCCCTTGATAATTGCACGGCCGTCCGGAAAAATCGAAAATTCGTAACCATCAATTTTGGCTTGAAACATAAAAGGATTAAATTTGACCTCCCCTGTCTTTTCAAACCGGCCGGCCAGTTCCTTGAAATCAAGTTTGATCCGATCGGGACGCGTAATCTGGACTGCGTTTCGGCCGCAAAGGGTCGTCGTTTTGGGAGCGCTATCGCCTGTCAAGAATTGGAACGCTTGCCGTTTGCACGTCGGACAATCGGTTGCTTCCCGAAGTCCTTCCAACTTGAACGATTTGGTTTCACGCGTCCAAACATCGTAACTGTAAAGCGAGCGATTGATCTCTTTTGCATTCCCGGTCAAAAGCTTAATGGCTTCCGTTGCTTCAAGCGATGCAATCACGGCAGAAGCGGTCGCAATGATGCCTGCCGTATCACAGGTCGGCGTCAGCTCCGGCGGAGGCGCAGATTCAAACACGCATCTCAGGCAAGGCGTCTCATTCGGAATAATCGTCATCGTCAGGCCGTGGCTTCCGATCACAGCGCCATAAATCCAAGGCTTCTTTGCTTTCACGCAAGCATCGTTAATCAAAAAGCGGGTTTCAAAATTATCGGTCCCGTCCAGAACCAAGTCTACATCCTGAACCCATCTCTCGATATTGGTGTAATTCACATCCGAGACGATGGATTCAATTTGAATGGAAGAATTAATTTGTTTGATTTTCCGATCGGCGGCGATGGCTTTGGGAAGATTTTCTTTAATGTCATTCTCATCAAAAAGGACCTGCCGCTGAAGATTATTCAATTCGATGAAATCGCGGTCCACAATGCGGATAAAACCGACTCCCGCGCGGGCCAGCGTATTCACCAAAATGGTTCCGAGCGCACCGCACCCGATGATCGTGATGCGGCTTTCCACCAGCTTGCGCTGGCCGGCTTCCCCGATCTTATTGAATAAATATTGTCTGTGGTAACGTGAGATATCCATAAAAAAACCCGGCGGTTTTCCCGTCGGGTGTTTTCTCTAAAACGTGCGTTTTCCTTTTGGGTTATTTAGCACATTTCAGTCCGCCATCTTTCTGGCTGACCTGCGGAGCAAGCGACCCGACAAATCACCGCGTGAGGAGATACTATAACATACGAAGATAATGAGGACAAGATTCTTCTGGGTTCTCTTTCCTCCCCCTCGATGGGGGAGGATGAAGGCGGGGGTAATTTGATTATCTTAAATATATACAATTAAATAGGTTATGATGATTTCTATTCCCAATCAAACCCCGTACCGGCGCCGACGCGCGAGTACTTATCGCGGGTGCCTACCACTTCATCCAGTTCTTTTGCTGTCATTCCCCCGTACGGGGGAATCCAGCATCCTATTCTGCTTGCTGGACCCCCGCATTCACGGGGGTGACACGCTGCTTAAACTTAGCACTACATCAAGTGGGATACGCCCCTTATCGCCTCGGACTTGAGGTCCGAGTGCGATCATGTATAATGCCTACATGCCGACACAACCATCGAAAAACCTAGAAACGTTTCCAAATCCCAATCCTGAGCGGGATTATGTCATTAATTTTGAATGTCCTGAATTTACCTGCCTATGTCCCAAAACCGGGCAGCCTGATTTTGCCACGATCAAAATCGAGTATGTACCGGATCAATTGTGCGTGGAATTGAAATCGCTGAAGCTTTACTTGTGGTCCTACCGAAATGAAGGCACTTTTCATGAAGCGGTCACGAATCAAATTTTAGATGACCTCGTCAAGGCAACAAAACCAAGGCGGATGAAAGTGGTGGGTGATTTTTTTGTCCGCGGCGGGATCCACACGGTGGTAACGGTAAATTATCAAAAGCAATAAATTAAATCGAAATATTTAAACACCGCTATAATTTGACGGAAAATTTGGTGCCGAAAATATGGTTGGAATTCCAATCCTCTCTTACACTCCGTTGGCTTTGCAGCATATAATAGAAGCCAATGCTGGGACGAATGCCCTTCGCCTCACCCAACGGAAAAGAGGCCCCGATATAAACCCGGTTCTGATTCCAAGCATCCCGCTCTAACTCATAAAACAGATCATTTTCCACGTAGGGCTTGAAATGGTATCCGAAAAGTTCGGCATGATAACTGATGCCTGGTTTAATGCGAAAACGCCATTCTTCTTCGCCCGAACTCCCTTGAATTTGTCTCAACTCTACGCGCCCTCTCACCGAAAAATTCCATCGGCCCAAACTGATGTTGGGCGTCACATCGAGCTCCCCCCGATGCTCCCATTTCGGCTGGCCGCTTTTACCTTGATTGCGAGCGAACAAATAATTGAAGCTAAAGTTTAAGAATTTCGAAGGTTTCCATTTCAAGCCTTGACGGTGTTCATGATAAAAAAAGTCACTTGCATCATCACGAAGCCTAAATTCCGGATTGTAAAAAATTTCAAATTGAGAGCCGAGTCCTTTAGAAATTTCATACTTACTCCAATGCTGGAAATCATCACGGGCCCAAGCGATTGGATGATGGAGTAATTGCAGAAAAAACAAAGCCGACCACAAACCGATGCAACCGACTATCCATTTCTGGATTTGCTTGTGAATCCTCATAAAATATCTCCTTCACTTAAACACATGATTAACACTATGGCCTTCCAAATATAGAAGTTATTCTCGACAATTTGTGTCATGTTGATTCAAGGGTGTGGTAAATTACATGTAAAATTAAGGGTTCTTTCGCTCTATCTATCGGCGGAAACGTCAGCTTAATTTAAAGAGAAAAGGAAGATTGCGTTAGCAGGTTTGCGCTGCGGGCACCGTAAAGAAGAACTTGGAACCCTTGCCCACTCTGCTTTCACACCAAATGCGGCCGCCGTGGGCCTCGACTAAATGCTTCACAATGGAAAGCCCGAGACCGGTGCCTCCCAGCTCGCGCGAGCGCGCTTTATCCGCACGGAAAAAACGCTCAAAAATCCTGGGGATATTTTCCTGCGGAATGCCGGCACCTGTGTCACTCACAGAAACGCTCATCTCTTTGCCCGTCTCTTGCGCCTCTAAGACAATCCGCCCGCCTTCCCGGTTGAATTTAATGGCGTTGTCCACCAAATTAATCAAAATTTGTTTCAGCCGGTCTCGGTCCGCAAAAACCGATGTCCCTTGTTTGATGCGATTCTCAACCGTAATCTTCTTCTCCTGAACCGACGATTGGAAACGAACGAGAATCTGCCGGACGGTCTCGGCCAAATCGACCGTCTCCGGTTTTAAAGGAACGGATTTCGATTCGATTTGAGACAATTCGAGTAAATCATCAATGAGTCTATTGAGGCGGTCCGTATCGTTCTCCATCATCTCCAAAAAACTTTTTGCTCGTTCCGGATCCTGGACCGCCCCTCTTAAAAGCGTCTCGACAAATCCTTTCAGCGACGTCAGCGGTGTCTTCAGTT
This sequence comes from Candidatus Omnitrophota bacterium, assembly GCA_016206815.1. Classification (GTDB taxonomy): domain Bacteria; phylum Omnitrophota; class Omnitrophia; order Omnitrophales; family Danuiimicrobiaceae; genus 01-FULL-45-10b. The sequence goes on from JACQQT010000028.1 coordinate 5,456, forward strand.
CGTGCGACACATTCGCAACAAACTCTTGCCGAAGCTTCTCAAGCTTTCTGATTTCGGTCACATCATGGAAAACAAGAATGCCGGAAACCGCTCCGCCGCTTTTTACCCCGACCGTGCCAACCCGTAGCACCATTCCCCTTGGATGAAAAAGCTCGATTTCTCCTCTGGACACATCTCCGTCTTGAATGGCGCGATCCATCATTTCGTCAATCTTTTGATTTCTGACGACCTCAAGCAACGTTTTGCCTAAAACAGATTCCTTCTTCGTCTGGAACACTTCTTCAGCGCGGGGGTTAATGGTCAACACTTGTTTGGAAGGCCCCACGGCAATGACACCCTCCCTCATATGATCCAAAATGGCGGCTAACTTGCTTTTCTCAACCTCTAATTCCGCAATTTGTTTCCGTAAAGCAGAGGCGGTACGGCCGCTCTCTTGATTTAAACGAATGCTTTGTTTGATCTGAAACTTCCTAAAAAAGAAAACAAGAAGGGAAAAAGCTACGAGAACAGCAATGAGAGGATATAAGAGGTTAGGTTCCATCTTCGAAACGGTAACCGGTGTTCTTCACCGTGATAATACGCTCTGATTCAGCCTTCAGCTTTTTGCGCAGTTGACCAATGTGCATATCCACGGTTCTGGTTTCAATATTGATGGATTGATCATAGCCCCAAACTTGATCCAGCAATATTTCGCGCGACAGCACCCGCCCGTGCGCTTCCAGTAACGTTTTGAGTAAATCGTACTCTTTAGAGGTCAGATCAACCCCTTTGCCCTTGAGGGTAACGAGATGCTTGTCAACGTCAAGTTCCAGCTGTCCCACTTTTAATATCTTTGCTTTCGGCTTTTCATGAGCACGGCGTAAAACAGCTTTCACCCGCGCTACAAGCTCACGAGGGCTGAAGGGTTTGGTGATATAATCATCTGCCCCCAATTCCAAACCTAATACTTTGTCCGCTTCCTGGCTCTTGGCTGTCAACATTACGATCGGGATAGCGGATGTTTGATCATCCTGTTTTAAAATTTTACAGATTTCGATCCCGTCGATTTCGGGCAACATGAGGTCGAGAAGAATGAGGGCGGGTTTTTGCTTTCGGGCAAGATCAAGCCCGATATCCCCTTTGGAAGCGGTCAGGACACGGTAGCCTTCCTGTTCGAGATTGTACTTCACAAGCTCGACGATATTTTTCTCATCTTCAACAACGAGAATGGTCTCTTTTACCATATCGGATTATAGACAAAAATAGAGGCCCATCAACACAATCATGCCGGCCACAAATTTCCGAAAGTGCACGATCGAAAAACGCTTGAGCAATGCCTTGCCAAAAAACGTGCCCAGAAATGTCACCGCGACGATCAAAGTCAGGTGAGGCCAGGAGCTGAAAAAAATATCCGAATATGAAATCCAATAAACCGGAATTCGAACCAGATCAATGAGGCACGCCATCACCACGCCCGTGGCAATAAAGGTTTCTTTAGAAATAGGATAATTGAGGAGAAAAACAGAGCGGACAGCGCCCTGGTTTCCGATGAGCCCGCCGATCAGGCCCGAGAAAAAACCGCCGATCGGATCGATGGATTTGGGGAAACGAAATTGCAGCCGTTCGGGAATCCATTCTTTTGAACCGAGCAAAATCAGCGCCACACCCACCAGCTTCCTGAGAATTGCATTGGCAATATACGCCTGGCCGAAAGCGCCGAGGAAAGCGCCGATGACCGCTAAAATGCCGAAACGCTTCAGAATTTCGATATTCACGTGCTTGCCGAAAAGACCGAGTTTCAAAAGATTATTCAGCAGATGGACAATCGCAACTAAAAAGATGGCGACTTTGGCCTCGTAAAATAAGAGGAAAACGGGAATCAGAATGGTGCCTAGGCCAAACCCGCTCAGAAGTGTAAACGCCGCGGCGAGAAAAGCAACAGGAAGGACAATGAACGTCATTGCGAGGAACCCAGGAGAGATCCCTCGGCCGTCATTGCGAGGCCACGAAGTGGCCTCGCAATGACGGATGGGCTGCCTTTTGGTACGAATAAATCGTATCCCGCTCGAGCGGAATCTTGCCGATGCGCCTGATTTCGGAAACAAACTTTTCCCGCGGCGTATATTCACCGTTCTCACCGCCCGCTTCGCGCGTAATACTCTCGTGATAAAGCGTTCCGCTCATGTCATTCGCTCCGTAATCCAAGCTCTCGAGCGCATTTGCCCAACCCAGTTTCACCCAGCTGGTCTGGATATTTCGGATGTCGTTCATGAAGTAAAGCCGCGCCACCGCAATCATTTTGAAAGCATATTCGATGCGATCGAGATGCCGGTCGATCACACGCCCCAGTTTCGTTTTATCCGGCATGAAAAGAAGCGGGATAAATTCGGTAATGCCGCCCGTCTCTCTTTGTAAATCCCGCACACGTTTAAAATGATTCACCACGTTTTGAGCGGTCTCAACGTGACCAAATAAAATCGTAGCGGTGGAAGGCATGCCGAGTTTGTGTGCTGTCTTGATAATCTCGCACCACTCGTCAGAGGAAATTTTCTCCCAGCAAATTTTTCTGCGGACTTCATCATCCAAAACCTCGGCCGCCGTTCCGCACATCGAATTCATGCCGGCTTCCTGAGCTTGAGAAACCACTTCTAAATAAGACTGCCCCGTCTCAGCGGCGTAGTAATCGATTTCCTCCGGTGAGAACGCATGAAAATGAATGCCGGGATAAAAGCGCCGAAGTTGCTTCAAAAGTCCAAGCACTTCGTTAAATTTGACCTCCGGTGAAAGACCGCCTTGAAAGGTAATTTCAGAAATCGCTCCGTCGGCAGAATCAATTTGCCGCTTCACATCGTCAGCGCTCAAAATATAAGCCTCTTTTGAGGCGGGGGATTTCTTGAACTCGCAGAAGGTGCAGTGATATTCACAGATATTCGTGTAGTTGATATTCATGTTGTGAATAAAACTGACGGTCCGGCCGTTTAATTTTTCGTTCATCTCTCCGGCCAAAGCGTAAAGCCGCTTCAGATCAGACGAATCCCTCCGCTCGAGAAGCCATTTGGCTTCTTCATCCGTCAAATCAACGGAACGTTTCACTTTTGCTTCAATGATTTCCCAATTCATTTACTTCTCCGCAACCGCGTAGGAACTATCCACCAAAACAGGCTCATAACCGGCCTGCTCGATGAGTGACCGTAAAGCCGTTTCCGAAAGATCCGTCGGCGTTTCATTCCCGGCATCATGCATGATTTTTTCGTTTAAATTCGTGCCGCCCACATCGTCCACGCCGAAGGAAAGCGCGACTTGCGCCATTTTCAGATCCAGCGTCGTCCAGTGGACTTTGATGTGGGGAATGTTATCCAGCAAAAGCCGCGAGGCCGCGTACATTTTCAAATCCGTATAGCCGCCCGCCTCGCCCACTTTCTGAATGGGGGTGTTTTCAGCATTAAAAGCAAGGGGAATAAAAGACTGGAAGCCGTGTGTTTCATCCTGCAGCGCGCGCAGCCTCAGAATATGATCCACGCGATCTTCAATCGATTCTAAATGACCGTATAAAATCGTACAATTTGACGGAATTCCCATTCGGTGGGCGATCCGGTGAATGTCAAGCCAATCGGAAGCGCTCGTCTTGTGGGCACAAATTTTTCTTCGAGTCACCTCTCCGAAAATTTCGGCGCCGCCGCCCGGCAGACTGTTCAAACCCGCTTCTTTCAGCCGGCCTAAAACTTCTTCCCAAGAAAGTTGGGAACGCCCGGCGAGATCATCAATTTCAACTGCTGTGAGCGCCTTCACGAAAACGGATGGATAAGCTTCGCGAATCGCGCGGAACATTTCGATGTAAAAATCCAACCCCAGCTCGGGATTCAAACCGCCCACCATATGAACTTCATTAATATGGTGCCGGTCGACCGCTTCTCCCATTTGGGAAAGAATCTGATCGACGGTAAACGTATAACCGCCGCTTTCATGAGGCCGTCTCGCAAACGCGCAAAAAACACAGTGAACCGTGCACACATTGGTATGGTTTAAGTGAAGGTTGACGGAATAAAAAACTTTTTTGCCGTTGAGCCGTTCACGGACTTGATTGGCTAAAGCCCCCAGAAATGGGAGATCGTTCGATTGAAAAAGCTGGAGGCCGTCTTCAAAATTAAGACGCTTGCCGCTTTGAACCTTTTCTTCAATGTCTCTGAGTTTTGAATTGGTAAATAGGCGGTTCATTGAAATTCCCGTCATTGCGCGGCAACAATGCCCTGTCATTCCCCCGTACGGGGGAATCCAGCGTACTCTGGACCCCCGCTTTCGCGGGGGTGACAACGTGAGAGCACAGGTTACGTCTTATTCTCTTGTTTTTTCTGTTTCCTCTTCTGAATTTCATTGAAGAGTTCATCCACCAATTTTGCTTCGGGGACGACGCGTTCCTGCTTGCCGTCAATATAGATCATTCCTTTTTCCTTGCCGCCCGTGATCCCAAAATCGGATTCATGCGCCTCGCCGGGACCGTTCACGACACAGCCTAAAACTGAAATGGTCATTGGGTCTTTCAACTTCATTGCGCGCGTTTCAACCTCATTCGCTAATTTGAAAACGTCTACTTCTGCCCGTCCGCAGCTCGGACACGCCACGACGCGCGGACCGAATTTCCGAAGACCGAGTGCTTCCAGAATAAAACGCGCGACTTTCACTTCCTCAACCGACTCCGCAGACAGCGAAATCCGGATGGTGTCGCCGATGCCTTCCTGAAGCAGGGTGCCGACCCCGATCGCATTATAGACAGAACCCCTCAGAAGCGTTCCGGCCTCCGTCACACCTAGATGCAATGGGTAATCAAACGTCTCGGACGCCAATCGATAGGCCGCCACCATCGCGGGAACATCGCTTGCTTTTAAAGAAAGAACGATGTCGTAAAACCCGAGTGCTTCTAAAATTTTAACGTGGCGGGAGGCGCTTTCGACAAGCGCTTCCGGCGTCGGATGGCCGTATTTTTCAAGGAGATCTTTCTCAAGCGAACCGCCGTTCACACCGATCCGAATCGGGACTTTCCGTTCTTTTGCCTTGGCAACCACCGTTTCGATGCGATCTCTGGAACCAATGTTGCCGGGATTTAACCTCAGCTTATCAATTCCCTGATCCAGCGCAATCAATGCCAGGCGGTAATTAAAATGAATATCTGCAACCAGTGGAATCTTAATCCTTTTTTTAATTGCTCCCAGCGCATTGGCATCTTTTTCAGTCGGGCAAGCCACCCGAATGATTTCACAACCCGCTGCTTCCAACTCCTGGATTTGTGCTACGGTCGCTTCCACATCACGGGTAGGCGTGGTACACATCGATTGAATCCGGACCGGTGAGCCGCCGCCGATGAGGACTTTGCCAATTTGGACGGTCTTGGTTTTTTTACGATTTCCCATTGGAGCTTACCTCGAGCATTCGTTCGATCGGGAGAACGGCACGCTTGCGAAGAGCTTCGGGAACCCTCACTTCGTGCCGCATTTGCTCAAGAGAAGAGACGATTTTCTCAAGCGTATTTTGTTTCATGTAATTACAAACCGCTTGATCCGTCGCGGGAATGAAATTCTTGTCCGGATTTTCTTTTCTCATTTTATGGAGGATGCCGGTTTCGGTCGCCACGATAAATTCAGGCGCCTCAGATTTTCTCACGTACTGCACCATGCCTTCGGTTGAAAGAATTTGATCGGCATACGACATGGACTTTGTTAAGCAGCCGCATTCCGGATGCATAATCAATTCGGCATGCTCGTGTTCTTTTCTCAACCGAGCGATTCGTTCGGATTGAATCATCACATGAACGTGGCAATACCCTTTCCAAAGCGTCATGTTCTGACGGCCGGTTTTGATTTGAACATAACTTCCGAGATAAAAATCCGGAATGAACAGAATCTCCAAATCCTTCGGGATGCTTTGGACCACTTGAACCGCATTGGAGGAGGTGCAGCAATAATCAGACTCCGCTTTCACGGCCGCCGTCGTATTCACGTAGGCCACCACGACACCGTCCGGATGCGTTTCTTTCCACTTTCGAACTTCCGCCGGTTGAATCATGGAAGCCAGCGAACAGCCGGCCTCAAGATCCGGTACCAAAACGGTTTTGTCGGGACACAAAATACTGACCGTCTCCGCCATAAACAACACGCCCGAGAACACAATGACATCGGCATCGATTTTCTGAGCCTGGCGCGCCAGCCCTAAAGAATCGCCCGTAAAATCCGCAAGATCCTGGATGTCTCCGGTCTGGTAATTGTGAGCCAGGATAACGGCGTTGCGCTTTTGTTTCAGCGCTTGGATTTCTTCCTGAATTGAATTGTAGATTTCTGTCGGCATAAAACCTCACTAATGCGCTGCCTTCTCCATCCGTTCCTTTTTCTTCTCTTCCTTCTTTTTTAACGCTTCTTTTCCCAGTTTCGTCAGTTCCTGTGAAATGCTCATGGAACAAAACTTGGGCCCGCACATCGAACAAAAAGCTGCCTCTTTAAAGCCTTCCTGCGGCAGTGTTTCATCGTGCATCGTGCGCGCCGTTTCAGGATCGATGGAAAGCTCAAACTGTTTGTTCCAGTCAAAGGTAAACCGGGCGCGTGAAAGCTCATCATCACGGTCTCGAGCGCCCTTCCGGTGACGGGCAATGTCGGCCGCATGAGCCGCAATTTTGTAAGCAATCACGCCCTGTTTCACATCCTCCGGATTGGGAAGGCCGAGATGCTCTTTCGGTGTTACGTAGCAAAGCATCGAGGCCCCGTACCACCCGACCATCGCGGCGCCGATCGCGGAGGTAATGTGATCATAACCGGGAGCAAAATCCGTGACCAAAGGACCTAACGTATAAAAGGGTGCCTCATGACACCACGCCATCTCCTTGTCCACCTGCAGTTTCAACTGATCCATCGGAACGTGCCCTGGCCCTTCGATCATCACTTGAACATCATGCTCCCAAGCTCGCTTCGTCAATTCTCCCAACGTTTTCAACTCCGCAAACTGAGCTTCATCGCTTGCATCGGCAAGGCAGCCCGGACGAAGTCCGTCGCCTAAGCTGAAGGAAACGTCGTATTTTTTGAAAATCTCGCAAATCCGATCAAAATGATCATACAAGAAATTTTGTTTGCGATGGGCGATACACCACTTGGCGAGCATCGAGCCGCCTCGAGAAACGATTCCGGTGATCCGATTCGCCACCATCGGAACGTACTCGCGAAGCACGCCCGCATGAATCGTCATGTAGTCGACGCCCTGCTTGGCTTGACGTTCGATGACATCGAGCATCACCTCAATGGAAAGCGCCTCTACCTTTCCGCCCACTTCCTGAAGGGCTTGATAAATCGGCACCGTTCCGATCGGAACCGGGCTTGCTTGAATCAGCGTGCTCCGGATCAAATCCAGGTCTCCGCCCGTCGACAAGTCCATCGCGGTGTCGGCGCCCAAATGCACCGCGTTGTGCAGTTTTTTGAGTTCCTCCTCAACGTTGGAACCCACCGCGGAATTGCCGATATTGGCGTTGATTTTACATTTGGAAGCCACCCCAATGCACATCGGTTCAAGACTCGTATGATGGATGTTGGCCGGAATAATCATCCGCCCACGGGCCACTTCGGATCGAATGAGCTCAGCATCCAAATCTTCGCGCTCCGCCACATACGCCATTTCTTCGGTGATCTTGTCCTGGCGGGCATAGTGCATCTGGGATACATTCGCCTGACCTTTGCGCTTAGTCACCCATTCGGAACGAGGTGAGTTATTTTTTTCCATACATTTTCTCCAGATATCTGCAAATATCGTCTGACTCAAACATAAATATATTTTTTTCCACGTCCACTAAAAGCGGAAACTGAAGCTCTGAGACAAATCGTTGCAAGAATTCTCTTTTGATGCTCCCGCGCGGCGAAGGATGAGACAGATAAGACACGTCCAGTTCCTCCAACTTTCGTCTTACTTTTTGGCTGTACGGACAATCTTCAAAATGAAAAAGCTCAAGCATGAACGGCTGATCCTCTTGCGGTCCGATCCCGCCACTCATCCAATTCCTTCGTAAAATATTTAAGCCTGATTTTTTTATATTCTTTCGTGCTGTACAAATTTTTCCTCGGCCAATCGCCCGCTTTCTCAACGACTTTTTGAACCACTTTTTCGCAATCCTCTGCCTTAGGCCCGTGAATCATGGTGTAAAGCGAATACGGCCAATCCGGAAAAATAGGCCGTTTGTAGCAGTGGCTGATTTGCGGAAACCGAGCCATGATTTCACCTACTTCGTCTTGCTTTTCCTCAGACACGTTCCAGACCACCATCGCATTGGCGCCGAAACCGGCTTTCCGATGATGCAGGATGCCGGCGAAGCGGCGCAAATAACCTTTGGACTCAAAAAAATCCATCAACTCAAACAGACGGGACTCGGAAAATCCGGAGGCTTCTCCAATGGCCTGAAAAGGCCTCTCGACCAACGGAATATCTTCTTGAAGGGCCCGGATGGCTTCAATATGTTCCGGCGTCAACTCCGGCGGCGCTTTCCGCCTGCGGGATTCATCGTAAATTTCCTCTTTGGAGTCCATCGTTTCCGAATTCGATTTTGTCAAATCCAGCTTCACGCCGATTTTGAAAAGTTTCAAAGTCGGCAAGATCAGAGTGTTTAAGGCACCCGAAAGTTCGTGCAGTTTTTGAATCGTTCCTTCCAGAGATTGATACGGCGGGACAGCCACCGTAAACCACAGATTGTAGGCATCGTTCCTCCGGTAATTGTGGCTGACGCCCGGATGCCGGTTAATCACTTCGGCGCCCTGATCCAATTGCGCGTTTTCGAACTTCATGGCAACCAGCGTGGATTGATAGCCAAGGCTTTTGGTATCGAAAATAGCGGAGATTTGCCGAAGAACATTTTCGTCTTTCAGACGTTTGATTCTGTCGAGAATTTGTGCGCCCGATGGCGGGGGCGGGGTTTCTCCGCCCAAATCAGGGCGCGGTAACCGTGCCCCTACCCTCGCAACCAAAACATCGAACGGTTTCGGCGCGCGGGGAAATTCTCTTTGAATTTCGGTAAGAATTTTACGGTCTAGCTCATCCATCACGATGACTTTTCAACCTCTTCTGCCGACTTCACATAGAAATTGCACTTATAAAGTGCCTCGATTTGTTCGATCTCCGCTTTCGTAAGATCCGGTGTATCAACGGCAGAGGCAAATTCTCTCAACTGGTTTTCATTATAAATATTAGGCAACGTCGTCACGACGCTGGGCTGAGCCAGGATAAATTTAAGCGCCGCCTGACTGATGGTTCTTCCGGTGTCCTGCGTCAAAAATTTAAGGCGCTCTACTTTTTGGAGCCCTTCCACAAGCCACGACCTCGGCCTGTGAGAACGATGGTCTTTTTCGTCAAATTGGGTGTCCGGCGTGTAAACCCCCTCCAGCATTCCGGAAGAATGAGGAACGCGAACCAAAATTCCAACCTGGCGTTCTTCGGCGACCGGGAAGAAATCGCATCCGGGTTCCTGCTCCAGCATATTATAAATCATGTGAAGCCCGTCGATCTTGCGCGTCTGCATCACTTTGATTCCTTCATCCCGCCAGCCGATGGCAGGCCCCAGCGCGGCGCCGTAACCCAAGATTTTTCCATCACTTTTGAGTCCCTCAAGCGTCTCAAACAGTTCGTCATTCATCACCGCATCCATTTTGGAGTTATGGACTTGATAAAAATCAATGTGGTCGGTCTCTAACCGTTTCAGCGATTCTTCACATGCAAAACGAATGTATTGGGGAGAGAAATCCTGCGGAATTTCCTGCTGGCCTTTCCGCTCGCCGGCATAGTGATAAAAATCGTATCCAAACTTGGTGGAAATCGTAATTTGATTGCGCCGGTCACGAAAGGCTTTTGCAAGCAAGGTTTCGCCGCGGCCGTTTCCGTAGGTATCCGCCGTATCATAAAAAATAATTCCAAAATCATATGCCCGCTGAAGCAGACGAATGGCGTCTTGATCCGTGACGTTCCCCCACCATCCGGTGGAGAGGGTCCACAAACCGAAACCCACTTCTGAAGTCGTCACCCCTGATTTAAGAAACCGCCGATATCTCATCGTGAATTAAACCCGACCATTTTACTCCGATTTCCCATCGCTGGTAATTTTTATGAGGTAGGTAATACAGTGTACTAAATCTGGGAAACCTTGTCCACCACCCAATTACACCTTATTTCCGGAACACCGGTGCAAACACGGTGGGTTGGACACAGATTGAAAAAAACACTCCACTAACTAAACAAATTAATTAACTTGCCTCAGTTTGACACACTATAACCTGTGTGTTAGCTTTAACTTAGCTCGTTCAAATGAAAACTAACCGCCGAAATAAAAACCGGAAATGGGGGATGTAAAGTCATGAATTTTGGAAAAATGCTGCCGATTTTGTTGGTTTTAATCTTTTCGCTCACCACACCGGCCTTATCTGAAACCAAAAAAGAAGATTTAGCGGTACCTGCCATAAGCGACCTGCCCTTATTGGGAGCTTCCGCGATGGCAACGGAACGACTGAATCAAAATCTGTTTCGCGAAAAACTGAATCCTTTGCCGGACATCGAAAAATTTCAATGGCTGGATCTAAACCGCGACTTGCGGTTGAATGATTTTGACGCGAAACAATTTCAAAACATCATCGAAAATCTGCGCGGGGAAAAATTAACCGGGCTTGAGTTGACCGCCCGATTCCGCATCAAGCAAAAAAATCAGGCCGGTTCCTTTCTCCTGCTTTTTGATCTCGATCGCGACGGGATGTTTACGACTTACGATGTGGACTATTTCACGCAAATTGTCAACCACTTAGATGAGGGTGCAACGCGCGGAAACGAGTTGGTTCAAAAGTTTAAATTTCAGATTTTCCCCAAACCCGCAAGGTAAGTTCAATTCAATCCGGCATTCGTCGCTTAATCGCCGCGTCGTTCCGTAATGTGGTGGCGGATGTCAATGCCCTTGGCGAGATAAATCACATCTTCGGCAACATTGGTTGCCAAATCGCCGATGCGTTCCAAATTGTGGGCGACCATAATTAAACTCACCGCCTGCGATACCTCGACCGACTGCTTTTTAAGGTCTTCCTGAAGGTTCTTGTAAATTCGGTCGTTCAAGGTGTCGAGCTCATCGTCCCGTTCGCAAATCGCCTTGGCGGTCGCGGCATCTCTTGCCACAAAAGAATCCAAGGATTCCTTCACCATGGCAATCGCAAGCTCGGCCATCTTCGGAATATCAAGGTTATTTTTCAGCGGCGCTTCACGATTAATGGCGATTGCCTTCTCGGCGATGTTGACCGCCTGGTCCCCTGCGCGTTCCAGGTCGCTGTTGATCTTCAGCACCATCGTAATAAACCTTAAATCAACAGCCGTAGGCTGCCGCAATGCGATCAACTCGTGGCCGAATTCGTCAATTTCAATCTCAAGAATATTGATTCTCTGATCATCGTCAATCACCTTCTCGGCTAATTTCGAATCTCTTTTGATGAGCGCCTCGATTGACTTCCGAATGGCTTCCTCCACCAGAAGCCCCATCTTAAATAGCTTGTCTTTTAATTGACCCAATTCTTCATCAAAATGTCGCTGCATGGTAAATAACCTCCTATATCTGTTCTTTCATTCATCGTAACCCTTTAGCCATTCCGAAAGGAACAGCCATTGCCTGCTCAGACAGTCCTCGGCCTTCGGCCTGCGGAACTCGCATTCAATGGCTGTTCCTTTCGTTGTGATGCGGTACAGGTTCAAGCAAAGGAAAGCTCACTTTGATGCGAGTTCCCGAGCACCCACTGGAGCGGAGGGTTGTTTGAGCAGCAAAGTGAGCTTTCCTTTGCGCCATACCGTTCTGATGTGCTAAAGGGTTTCCGCTCATCCGAATCGGCCCGTAATGTAATCTTCTGTTTCCTGACGGCTCGGACGGGTGAAAATTTTCTCCGTTGGCCCGAATTCAATTAATTCCCCCAAATAAAAATAAGCGACGCGATGACTCACGCGCGCGGCCTGCTGCATGTTGTGCGTCACAATGACGATGGTATAATCCTTCACCAATTGGCGCATCAATTCTTCAATCCGCTCGGTCGCAATCGGATCGAGTGCCGAACAAGGTTCATCCATCAGAAGCACATCGGGTTCTACGGCCACCAAACGCGCAATGCACAATCTCTGCTGCTGCTCTCCGGAAAGCGACAAAGCGGAATCTGACAAACGATCTTTCAAGCTCTCCCACAAATCGACGGCGCTCAATGCCCGTTCAACGATATGAGACCGCTGGCGCTTCGAAGCCAAATGATGAATGGAAGGACCGTAAGCGACATTGTCAAAAATCGAAATCGGAAACGGATTCGGCCGCTGGAAAACCATCCCGACTTTCTTTCTCAGCCCGACCAGATCAACGGAAGCGTGGTAGATATCTTTTCCGTCAATCATCACACGCCCCTTCACTTTGGTACCGCTGACCAAATCGTTCATCCGGTTCAGGCATCTCAAGAGCGTTGATTTGCCGCAACCCGAAGGACCGATGATCGCCGTAATTTCCCGTTCGGGAATGTTCAAAGTGACATCCTTCAACGCCTGGAAGGTGCCGTAATAAAGATTAACGTTTTCGATCTGAATCTTCGGATCAACCATATCTGCCCGACACATATCCTTCCGTCCGCTTGTCTTTCGGAACCGTAAAAATTTTCTGCGCCTGATCGATTTCGACCAGCTCGCCCATCAGAAAAAAAGCGACCCGGTCGCTCACCCGTGCAGCTTGTTTTGTGTTATTCGTCACCAAAATTAGGGTGTAACGTTTTTTTAGTTCCCGCATGGCATCTTCAATCATCGCCGTGGAAATCGGATCCAGCCCCGAACACGGTTCATCAAAAAGGATGACCTCCGGTTCCAACGCGAGCGTCCGGGCGATGCAAAGCCGCTGCTGCTGGCCGCCCGACAACTTCATGGCGGATTCATTCAACCGATCTTTGACTTCATCCCACAAGAAAGCGGCTTTCAAACTGCGCTCTACCGTTTCCGATAAGCGGGTTTTATTCCGAACGCCGTCCCGGCGCGGCCCATACGCCAGATTCTCAAAAATAGAAATCGGAAGCGGGCTCGGAAGCGCAAACACCATCCCCACTTTTTTGCGCAATTGGAAAACGTTCCATTTTTTGTAGATATCTTTTTCATCAATCAAGACTTCCCCGCTGGACTTCAGTTTGGGGTTGAGGTCGCTTAAACGATTGAGCGTTCTCAAAAAAGTGGTTTTGCCGCTGTTGGCAGGCCCGATAATCCCCAGAATCTCATGCTCCAGAACCGAAAAACTCACGCTGCGAAGCGCGGGGACGCTGTCGTAAGTGACCGATAATTCTTTAACTTGTATTTTCTCGGATGCATTTACCATTGTTTCTTCACCCTGAAGTAACCGCGGATGACGGCCGCAACTAAATTGGCAATGACCACCAGGCCCACCAAAACCAAAGCGGTCCCATATTGGAGCTCCAGTTTTACATTGGGAACTTGCGTCGACAAAACGTACAAGTGATACGGAAGCGCCATGGCTTGATCAAAAACCGATTTGGGAAGCCTTGGCAAATAAAATGCCGCCACCGTAAACAAAATAGGAGCCGTCTCGCCCGCGGCACGGCTCAAGCTTAAAACCGCCCCGGTTAAAATCCCGGGAAGCGCGTGCGGCAGGACCGCATGCCGGATCGTCTGCCATCGGGTAGCGCCCAAGGAGTAGCTCACTTCCCGAAATGTTTTTGGGACCGATTGCAACGCTTCCCTTGAAGCGGTAACGATCACGGGCAGTACCATCACCCCAAGCGTCAATGAACCTGCCAAAATCGATGCGCCAAACTTGAGGAAAAGGACAAAGAGCCCCAATCCGAAAAGTCCGTACACCACCGAAGGAACCCCTGCCAAATTAACGATCGCAAGCTCGATTAAACGGGTTAACGCATTTCGTCTTGAATATTCGGACAGATAGATGGCCGAAAAAATGCCGATGGGAAGCGCAAAAATCAAAGTCCCTGCCACCAAATAAGAAGTCCCTACGATCGCCGGGAAAATACCGCCGGCGCGCATTCCCATCCGCGGCATGGCCGTCAAAAATTCCCAGGACAAAACGCTGGAACCTCTCGCGACAATCAGTGCGATCACGAGAACAACGGGAACGATAATAATTAAAGTAGCCAAAAACAGGAAAAGGAAAACAACCTTTTCCTGAAACTTGGGGTCTTTGAATAGGCGGATCATCCCATCACCTCCATTCCTCCCCGTAGGGGAGAAACGCGAAGCGTTTCAAAAGCGCGCTTTTGTAATGGAGGTGATGGGATCATGCGCGAACCGGCTTTCTGTGAAGAGAAAGGTCAGCTAATAAATTGACTAAAAAGGTAATGGCAAACAAAACGATTCCGATTGCAAACAGCGCAAAATAATGCTCGCTTCCCTGAACGGTCTCCCCCATCTCCGCCGCAATCGTAGCGGTCATCGTTCGCACCGGTTGAAAAAAGGTGTGTGGGATAACGGCCGCATTTCCCGTAATCATCATCACCGCCATCGTTTCACCGATGACGCGCCCGATTCCCAACATCACCGCAGCAATAATCCCGGAGGAAGCGCTCGGCAAAACGATTCGGTGGATCGTCTGCCATTTAGTCGCCCCCATGGCAATCGAACCTTCGCGATATCCTTTCGGAACCGCGTTCAAAGCATCTTCCATAATGCTCACGATGGTCGGCATCGCCATAAAAGCGAGCATGATGGATCCGGCAATCGCCGTTAAACCTGTCGGAAGTCCGAAAAACTTTTTGACGAGCGGGACCAACGTCACTAAACCAATAAAACCCAGCACGATGCTGGGAATGGCCGCAAGAAGCTCAACGCCTGCCTTTAAAATCTCCCGAAGCCAGCCCGGCGCAATTTCCCCGATGAAAATGGCGCAGGCAATTCCCAACGGGACGGAGATGATGGTGGCGCCGACCGTCACCCAAAGTGAGCCGAGAATCAGGGGCAGGATGCCGAGACGAGGGGGTTCGGAAATAGGGTACCAAAATTTCCCGAAAAGAAAATCGAAAAGTCCTACATCACGAAAAACCATCAGCCCTTCTTTTAAAAGAAAAATGAAAATGAGAAGGACAAATATAATCGAGGCAATCCCGCTCGCGAAGATCAAGCCTTCAACGACGAATTCGTAGTATTTCCGCATGGGGATTCCGCGTCATTGCGAGGACGAAGTCCTCGCAATGACAGTGCTGAACCATTATACTTGTGGAGCATCTTTTCGGAGAGGAACAAATTGCATATCGAGCACAACGGCTTGGCCTTCTTCGCTCAGCACAAAATCAATAAATTCCTTCACCAGCCCGCGCGGTTCGCCGGGAAGGTAAAAATAAAGAGGCCTTGAAACAGGGTAGCTCCCGTCTAAAGCGCTCTCGAGGCCGGGCGCGATGAATTCACCGGTTCGGTCCTCGCGCACCGCAAGCGCCCGCAGATGAGGACTCAAATAACCCAGCCCGAAGTAGCCGATGGCAGCGCGATTACTCGACACTTCCTGCTCAATCGCCTGAGACGACGGCATCATCAAAACCGATGGCGCAAACTCTTCCGGCCCTTTGGGATTTCCTTTCCGCACTACATCCTCAAGCACATACACATGCGTTCCGGAATTCCGTTCCCTCGAAAGCGCCAAAATGGGTTTGTCTTCCCCGCCGAGTTCTTTCCAGTTTTCCATTTTCCCCGTAAAAATATCGGAAAGTTGCTCGATCGTCACTTGTTTTACCGGATTGTCGGGATGAACCACAAAGGCAACGGCATCCATCGCCGTCGGAATTTCTTGAACATTTTGGAATTTTTCGCTTGCTAAAGCATATTCCTTTTCGCTTATTTTCCTGGACGATTGCGCAATGTCGCACGTGCCGTTCAACAAGGCGGCAATCCCGGTTCCGGAACCGCCGCCTGTGACCGCCAGCAACGCCTCCGGGTGGTGTCCCATAAACACTTCCGCCCAGGCCTGGCCGAGATTCACCATCGTGTCCGATCCTTTAATCTGAACGGACCTAGACTCCTGAGCAGAGGAAACCGTCGCGCAAACCAGAAAAAAAACTGGAAACACAGCAAAGATTTTTTTGATTAAGTTTGCGAAGGCTTTCATCATTTTTTCTCCTTTTGGTTGTTTAAAGAACCAAAAGAATTGTACGTATCCTACATCAGGAACTTGTTTAAGCCACGTAAAATCTGTGTAAAGTATGAAACGCCGGAAAACAAAATCGTCACCCTTTAATCACGCCGATAGGACGCATCCGCACAACCCGCTTTGCAATCCCTGCTTCATGAACGACTCGAACCACGTCATTGACGTTTTTATAAGCGGCGGGCTGCTCTTCGGCAATCCCCTGATACCCGCGCGCCATCACAATAATCCCCTGCTTGGCAAGCTCTGCTTCAATGAAACGGCCGCCGGACGTGCGGAGAGCTTGGGAGCGGCTCATCAGGCGGCCTGCCCCGTGACAAGTCGTCCCGAAAGTTTCCTCCAACGCCCGTTCCGTCCCCAACAAAAGGTAAGAATTACGGCCCATATCTCCGGGAATGACAACGGGCTGGCCCAAATCCCGATAGACTTCCGGAAGTTCGGAATGACCCGGCGGAAAGGCGCGCGTTGCCCCTTTCCGGTGAACGCAGAGGAGTTTTTCCTTTCCCTGAACCTTGTGTGTTTCAAACTTCGCAATGTTGTGGGCGACATCGTAAATCAGATGCATCTCCATCTCCTGCCAACTGCGGCTGAACACTTTCTCGAAGACGCCGCGCGCCAGATGCATTAAACACTGCCGGTTGGCCCACGCGTAATTGGCCGCAGCACGCATGGCCGCCAGGTAGCGCTTGCCTTCCGGTGAGGAAAGCGGGGCGCACGCCAATTGAATGTCCGGAACCTGAATTTCATATTTGGCAAGCGTCCGTCTCATCTCCCCGAGAAAATCATCACACACTTGATATCCGAATCCGCGCGAACCCGAGTGAATCATCAGCGTCACTTCGCCTTCCCTCAGTCCAAAACGTTCCGCCGCTTGCGAATC
>JACQQT010000027.1 GCA_016206815.1 Candidatus Omnitrophota bacterium
CACTGGCCTCCAATTTTTTCAAATCCTTCGGGAGCCGTGTGACCGAAAGGCGGGCACGCGAACCTGCTTCATCGATTAAATCGATCGCTTTATCCGGCATAAACCGGCCGCTGATATAACGGTCTGACATTTTTGCGGCGGCTTCCAAAGCTTCGTCCTTAATTTTCACGCGATGATGCGCCTCATAGCGATCGCGCAAACCCTTCAAAATGGCAATCGTCTCCTCCACCGTCGGCGGATCGACATTGATCGTTTGGAACCTGCGGGCAAGCGCGGCGTCCTTCTCAATGTATTTACGATACTCATCCAACGTCGTGGCGCCGATACACTGAATTTCACCGCGGGAAAGCGCGGGCTTCAAAATATTCGATGCGTCAATCGCCCCTTCCGCACCACCGGCACCGACCAGTGTGTGCAGCTCGTCAATAAAAATAATGACGTTCTCAGCCCGTCTAATTTCATCCATCACACCCTTGATGCGCTCTTCAAATTGGCCCCGATACTTCGTTCCGGCCACCATCAACGCCAAATCCAGCACAACGATGCGTTTATCAATCAAGGCTTCCGGAACGTCGCCGGAGACAATCCGCTGGGCAAGCCCTTCGACAATTGCCGTTTTTCCGACACCTGCTTCTCCCAAGAGAACCGGGTTATTCTTTGTGCGCCGTGCAAGAATCTGAATTACACGTTCAATCTCATCGGCACGGCCGACGACGGTATCCAATTTCCCGGAACGCGCCATGGTCGACAAATCACGACCGAATGCATCGAGCGCCGGCGTTTTGGTTTTTCCGCCCTTTGTCGTCGCCCCGCCCGCTTGCATGCCGCCGCCTCCCTGTGACGGAGCCGAAGACCCCAGCAGCTTGATCACTTCGGAACGCACTTTGTTTAAATCGAGACCCACATTCATCAACACGTGGCTGGCAACCCCTTCGCCTTCTTTGATCAGACCCAAGAGAAGATGTTCCGTTCCGATGTAATTATGCCCAAGCCGCCTGGCTTCATCCATCGCAAGCTCAATTACTTTTTTGGCTTTCGGCGTGAAAGGAATATCGCCCGAGACAATCGTGCTGGGCCCGAACTGAACTAATTTTTCAACCTCAAGCCGGATGGTGTCAAGCGAAAGACCTAAATTCTGCAGCACGGCCGCCGCCACACTTTCTCCCTCTTTGATGAGGCCGAGCAAAATATGCTCGGTCCCGATATAATCGTGATTGAAACGTTTGGCTTCTTCTTTGGCTAAAATAATGACTTTACGTGCCCGCTCCGTGAAACGATCAAACATAAAAACTCCTTTCAGCAAGTGATAAGTTCTAAGTGCTAAACCAACTCAACGTCTTTTAAGCGGGTGCGCAGAAGCTCTGCCCTTTTTTGATCCCGTTCCGATGTGTCGAGATCTGTCCCGCTCAATTTTTGAAGATGAGCCGGTTGTGTGAATAAAAATAGTGCGTTTAAATTCATTTTGCTTAAATTTCCGATAAAACCCAAATCCACACCCAGGCGCGTCATGGACAGGAGCCCCAGCGCTTCCTGACTTGACATCAGCCGGGCTGATTTCAACGTCCCGATAGAGCGCCAGATTTGATCTTCCAATTTTCCGCGCCGCTTATCAAGAAGATAGTTTCTGCTTTCTTTTTCGTGTTCAATCACCTGCCGCATGACGCGCTCGAGCCCGTCTACAATTTCATTTTCATTTTGGCCGAGCGTCAGCTGATTCGAAAACTGAAAGAAGTTCCCGCTGGCCTGCGTCCCCTCTCCGAAAAATCCCCTCGCCGCCAAATTGAGTTTTGAAAGCGCCTGCAAAACTTTATTCACCTGCTTCGTCATCACAAGCCCCGGCAAATGAAGCATGCAAGAAGCCCGGAGCCCCGTTCCCAGGTTGGTCGGACAGGCCGTCAGGTAACCCAGGTGGGAGTCAAAAGAATAAGGGATTTTAGTTTCCAAAGCCGAATCCACTTGATCCATCAAGCGCCATGCTTCCACGAGGTTCAGGCCCGACTGGAACACCTGAGACCTCAAGTGATCCTCTTCCAAAATCATGATGCTGATCACTTCGTTTTTGGTCACCAAAACCGCCTTCTCACCCTTCTCGCTGGCATGTTCCCGGCTGATCAAGTGACGTTCCAGGAGAAACTGCCGATCCAAATCTTTTAAATCTTTGTACTCGAAAAAATAGGATTCTTTTAAAAGCGGCGTGCTCCCAAACGCAGTTTCAACTTCCTCAACGACGTGCTGCTGCTCATCGCCGCCCAACTTTTCGGTAAAAGGATATCCGGTTAAATTCCGAGCCAGCCGAATGCGCGAGCTGAGAACAATATCGCTTTCGGGACCGCTCCCCCGAAGCCATTCACAGGTCGAGCTCAAAAAATGATTCATCGGTTTCTTTTCAACCATGGCGTTATTTTTGTTTTTTGCTTCCCTTTTTCAATTTTTGTTTCAATTCCTGAATCCGGTCGCGAATGTGAGCGGCCTCCTCAAACGTTTCGGTCTCAATGCTTTTCTTCAAACGATCTTGGAGCTCTCTTAATTCAAGCGTCTGTTTCACATCCCCCGAGGTCCCGACCGGAACTTTTCCGATGTGCTGCACGCCCCGCTGGACCCGCTTAATCAAGGGAAGCAGCAACTTTTCAAACGCCCGGTAACAATGAGAACACCCCAAACGCCCGGTCCGGCCGAATTCCTCATAGGTCAGGCCGCAACTTTTGCAAACCAGCTCACTGACGTGTTCGGCCTTCAACTCGGCGCCGAAATCCCCCAAGCTCGCCAACAGCTTGTTGAAATCGAAATGAGACTTAAAATCGGCACCCTTTTGCTCTGCGCAACTTTCGCACAGATGAACCTCGACCATCTGATTGTTCAGAATTTCAGTCAAATGGATCGTGGCTTCGTTTTGTCCGCAAACGTTACAAACCATCGTTCATCCTATTCGGTCACAGGGTATAGCGCACGCCGTCACGTTTCGTTAAATCCCGGAACGAACTCATGAGCTTCCGCGTAATTTTCCCGGGTTTCCCGATTCCGATCTTGCGGCCGTCAATCTTGACCACCGGAATGACTTCCGCTGCCGTTCCGGTTAAAAAAGTTTCGTCTGCATTGTACAAATCATGGCGGGTCAAAACGCGCTCCTGACACGGCAGGTCATTTCGGAGTGCAAGATCCATGATGGCCTGGCGCGTAATGCCGCGCAGAGCTCCCAAATAAGTGGGAGGCGTCAGAAGAATGCCGTTTTTGACGATAAAAATATTATCGCCCGTGCACTCAGCCACATAGCCCTGATGATTCAGCATCAACGCTTCCCGATAATTGGAATTCTTGGCTTCGATTTTCGCCATGATGTTGTTGAGATAATTCAAGGTTTTCAGAGCGGGATTGACCGCTTCCGGCAGGTTTCGAACCGTCGGGACCGTGATAATCTCCATCCCGTTTCGGTAATAGGACTCCGGATACAGAATGATCGTGTCCGTAATAATGAAAACGCCAGGCGTTTTACAATTGGCGGGATCCAGCCCTAAATCACCGACGCCTCGTGTCACCACCACTCGAATGTAAGCATCGCGAAGTTTGTTTCGCTTGAGTGTTTCCACGATGGCTTCCGTCAATTCCTCGGCGCTCAAAGGAAGCTCCAGCATAATCGTGTGGGCGGACTCCTGGAGCCTGACCATATGTTCCTTCAGTTTAAACACCAAACAATTGTAAGAACGAATCCCCTCAAACACCCCGTCGCCGTAAAGAAGGCCGTGATCAAAAACCGAAATTTTCGCCTCGCTTTTCGGAACAAACTCTCCGTTCAAATACACCTGAAGCTCGGAGGGTGATGTTGGTGTCGTTTTCTTAGCTTTGCTCGAACTATTTCGATGGACTGCCATGGCTTACTCCTCGTTTATCTCCGCCTTGCGGGCGGTTTAATTTTGAATTCTATGAATGACACCTTCATGCAATCTGAAAATCCGGCTGCCCCCGCGGGCGAATTCTTCCTCGTGGGTGACAATGCAAAACGTCTGGCCTTCCCGGTTCAGCTCAAAAATTAATTGGTGAATCGACCGGGCCGTCTCATCGTCTAAGTTTCCGGTCGGCTCATCGCAGAAAACAAGCTCGGGCTCATTGATCAACGAACGAGCGATTGCCGCACGTTGTTTCTCGCCTCCCGAAAGCTCACTCGGCAAATGATCGCGCCTTTCCCATAAACCGACTCGTTTCAATAATTGATCGGCACGCTTCGAACGGGGCTCGCCGGCAATGAGACTTGGAAGCTCCACATTTTCTTTCACGGTCAGCTCCGGCAGCAGGTGATAAAATTGAAACACAAAACCGATCTTTTCATTTCGATACTCGGCAAGAGAAGTTTCGTCCCATTCACTGATATCTTGTCCCTTGAATTCGATCCGGCCGCCGCTCGGATGATCCAGACCGCCCAAGAGCTGCAACAAGGTAGATTTTCCGGCACCCGATCGGCCGATCACAAAAGCAATATCGCCTTTCGCAAGCTCCAGATTCACCCCTCGCAAAATCTTGAGCTCACCGCGCGGCCCTTCATACGTTTTTTCAAGATCGGTTGTTTTTAACATCATGTTACCCCGCCCAAGCTGTCTTACTCATACCGGAGCGCTTGAACGGGATCCAATTTGGAGGCGTAGTGCGCCGGATAAAATCCCGCTGCAAGCGACATCAAAAGCGCAAACGTCACCACAATCAATACGTCATGAAAATGAATCGCAACCGGAATCCGGTCAAAATAATAAATATCGCTCGGAAAAACCGAAATCCCAAAATAGCGTTCCAAGAAGTCGGAAACCGGATTCAAATTATAAGCCAGTGCAAGCCCGGCCAGTGCGCCAAACACAATTCCAAGCAGCCCGACGACGAACCCTTGCAGCAGAAAAATCCTGCGAACGGATTGCCGCGTTGCTCCCAGCGCACGCAAAATCCCGATGTCTTTCGTTTTCTCCATCACACCCATAATCAACGTCGAAACAATATTAAAAGCCGCGACAAAGATAATGAGCGAAAGCAAAATGGTCATCACCGTCTTCTCCACCTGAAGCGCCCTGAAAAAGGTCCGGTTTAAATCCATCCAGCTTCGAACCACATATCCCGTTCCGAAACGGCCTTGGATCGCGAGCTTCACTTGATCGGCCAGGTCCACCTCTTTCAAACGGATGCTCATGCCCGTGACGTGATCGCCCAATTGATAAAGGGCCCGGCCTTGCTTCAGGCTCACCAGAACCAGACTCGTATCAAAATCACTCATACCCAGCCGGAAAATTCCGGACACCGCAAAAGGAACGCTCTTGGCCCGCTTAATCGCATGAATCGGATCTTCATCAAATGCCGGAGAGATGATCGTCACCACATCCCCGATCGAAACCAGCAGCCTGCGTGCTAACTCTTCCCCGATCACCGCGCGGCCAATGCGTCTGGCCCGCTTTTCAGTGGGAACATCCAAGTCTCCAAACTCGAGCGTTCCCGACTTTAAATGCTGCCGGAACAAATCCATGGGCTCACGTTCAGGATCGATTCCTTTGATCACGACGCCTGAGGCTTCCGTTTGAGACCTCACAATCCCCTGCCCCTGGACAAAAGGGGCAATGGAGGTAATTTGATTCAATCCCAACGAATCGATGGTATCCCGCACATCCTGCGGACGCCCAATACCACCTACGCCCTCGATGATCAAGTGGGGTTGAACGCCCACAATCTTGGTTTTGAGCTCCCGGTCAAAACCGCTCATGACCGCCAACACCACGATCAGCGCCATCACACCGACCGCGATTCCCAAAACGGAAATCACCGCGATCAAAGAAACAAAACCGTGCCGCCGGCCCTTTAACAAATACTTAGTGGCAAGTAAATATTCGAATTTCATTTTTCCGGCTTCAACTGTGGAAATAAAATCACATCACGAATGGAAGTTGAATTGGTGAGCAGCATCACCAGCCGGTCAATTCCAATTCCCAAACCGCCTGCCGGCGGCATCCCGTGTTCCAAAGCCGTCAAAAAGTCTTCATCCAGCATCTTTTCGGTTCCGATCACTTCCCTCTGTTCCGTAAGTCGTTCTCGCTGCTCGAAGGGATCATTCAGCTCGGAAAACGCGTTGGCTAATTCCAGTCGCCCGATGAAAAGCTCGAAACGCTCTACCAAATCCGAGTCGCTTGGTTTTCGTTTTGCAAGCGGCGTCGTTAACGCCGGGTAATCGATCACAAAAGTCGGGTTCACCAAATCCGGTTCCACAAACCGGTCGAACGCTTCGTTTAAAATATCTACTTCTTCCGAATACTGATCAAGCGGTATGCCAACTTTCTTCGCTAATTCTTTAATTTTCCCACGGCGCCAATCATGCCCGCTTTTCTCCTTAAGTGCCTCGTAAAACGAAATCTTTTTCCAAGGTCTCGCAAATTGAATCTGTGAATCCCCGAATTGAACTGTGTCCTTTTTACACAATGCTTGTACCAAAGTGGCAATCAGTTCCTCCGTTAAGTTCATCACTTGTTGATAATCCGAATATGCCTCATAAAGTTCCAGCATCGTAAATTCCGGATTATGCCGCGTAGAGATTCCCTCGTTTCGAAAGTTGCGATTGATTTCATAAACCTTCGAAAACCCGCCTACCAAAAGGCGTTTCAAATAAAGTTCCGGGGCAACGCGTAAATAAAGATCCGTATGAAGTGCCTCATGATGCGTTACAAACGGTTTTGCCCGAGCGCCGCCGGGAATAGCTTGCATCATTGGTGTCTCTACTTCCATAAAACCGCGCTCATCCAGAAAAGAACGAACCAATCGGATCGCCTGGATCCTCGTGCGGAAAACATTCCGCACCTCTTCGTTCATCATCAAATCCAGATAACGCTGGCGATAACGCGCTTCGACGTCCTTGAGGCCGTGCCACTTTTCAGGAAGTACCTGAACAATCTTTGAAAGCAGTACAAAGCGCTCGATCTTAACGGTTTTCTCGCCCTTGTGCGTGAGGAAAAGCGTTCCTTCCGCGCCCAAGATGTCACCCAGGTCCAGCAGTTCAAACAGCTGAAAGCCATCCTGCCCGATGACATCGTACTTCGCATAAACCTGAATCTTGCCGGTATCATCCCTTAAATCAGCAAAGGCGCTTTTCCCGTGAATCCGGCGCGTCATCATCCTGCCTGCAATCTTAACTTGCTTGCCTTCCTGAAATGGATCTAAGAGACTGCAGATAGAATCGGTTGGTTTAAACTGGTCGCTGTAAAGACGAACGCCTTTTGACTTGAGTTCCTTGATTTTCTCAAGTCTCTCTTTCAGAACTTCTGGAATAGTGTCCACCTAAATTCCTTATTTTACAAGGACTTATGAAAAAATGAGATATGTGATTATCGGCAAACTCAAAACTGTTAATTATAGTACATCAAATTAGGGGTGTCAAAATGAAAGCAGTATGACTAAGTATCCTGCTTAATTAGAGTTACGGTGAGGAAATGACGGCCGTATGAAGGTAAAGACCATTCCGGCAATCATCAAGATGAAACAATAGAACGGAAACTGATACCCTCCTTTTCTATAAAACGTGATTTGATCCGTTAACGAAATCGAGCGAACGAGTCCGCCGACAATGAAAGTATCTTTTCCTCGTTTGTCCCGAACGCGGTCCGATACCTTGCCGTCAGGATCAATGAAAGCTGACACACCGGTATTTGCGGAACGGATAACGGGAACTCCGTTTTCAATGGCCCTGAAGATAGAAGCTTGAAGATGCTGATAAGGAGCCGCGCTCTTTCCAAACCAAGCGTCATTGGTGACGACCAGCAGAAACTGCGCACCTCGCTCCGCCGATTTCCTGGCGAGAAACGGAAAGGTATCTTCAAAGCAAATGAGCACAGAAAATTTTCTCTCTCCGACGGCAGTATCCGGACGACGAAGTGAAAATACTCTCTGTTCTCCTCCTGCCTCAAAATCACTGACGCCCAATGAATAGGCAAACCGTTCGATTCCGATCGGTCTGAAAAATCCGCGCCATGGAACATATTCTCCAAACGGAACCAAGCGAACTTTGTCATAACGATTTTCAAGCGAAAGGCGACGGTCCAGCAAATAAGCGCTGTTATAAGCTCTTTCTCTTCCATCCTCTAAAATGTCCAGGTGCGGTGCGCCCAGCAAAATAGGAATCTGAAGCCCCTGTTCCAGCCGAAAAACAGATTCGCGCGCGCGGTCCGAATTAAAATAACCGGGAAAGGCAGCTTCGGGCCACACAATCAAATCGGGTTTCTCGTCATAGGAAACAAACCGCGTCAATTTTTCATAAGTCTCGAGAATGGCGGATTGGTGCTTCGAATCCCATTTGATCACCTGAGGAATGTTGGCCTGAATGACCGCTAAACGAACGTTGCCTTGCTGAGGAAGCGCCGGGCGGTTCGTTTGGTACAGTGAGAAGAAAGCCAAAACCAGTCCGAGAGCCGTAATGGAAAATAAAACCACCGGTGCTTCCGATTTCTGATGTGTCATTTCAAAATGAATCAAAAAGAAGATCGAAAGATTCGCGAAAACAATGATCCATGAGACGCCGTAGGCACCGAACAAACCGGCAATGCCCGCCACATCCAGATTGGAAGCCTGACTGTAAGCGAGAAGATTCCAACCAAACCCCCACACCGGGATTTCCGTTCTCACCCACTCTAAAACGGTCCATGCGGAAGGAATCATGAAAAGCGAAAGAAAAAAATGTCCCCGCTTTAGAAACCAATACGTCACGATGCCAAACAAACCGAAATAAACGGCATAGGAAAAAACAAGAAACAGCCAGCCAAAATAGGTCACGTGCCTGAGCCATTCCCAACTCCCCAGAAAAAACAACGCGCCGAAAAGATAGAAAGAAAGGAACGCATGACGTGCCTGCTTCAGACGCTGGAGATGAAATAAAATGGGAACAAAAGCAATCCAGGCGAAGGGCCAAAGTGAGAACTTAGGAAACGCAAGGATTAAAAGAACGGAAGAGGCGAGGACGGCTACCATGGAAACAAACGCAGGCGATCCATCGGAGCGGAAAGCATCATGGCGGTCTCAAGCCGACTGGCACTCAAAACGGACACATTCCCATTTGACTAACTTACTTTGCTGATCGAAATACAAATAAACCTTCTCACCGCCAAACCAACCGGCCTTTCCGGATTTGTAAACATATTTTTCCCGCGTTCCCTCCTGAAGGACCACCACGGGTTTGCCGAATTGCCGTTCAAATTCACCTTGAGAAATCTCCGTCTTCAACTTGCGATCGGAAATCGCGCGCTTAAGCTCCTGAAACCGAACGGTTTCCGCTTGAAGCACCGCTGCCTTTTGCTCCTCGTTCGCCGCAAGACCCTTTAAGAAACCGACGTTGGAAGGGCTGGCACATCCCATGAAAAAAATGAGAAGCGCGAAACAAACTCCCTGCATCATTTCCCAGACACCCCTTAAGCGCCGTGACATTTTTTATATTTCTTTCCGCTGCCGCAAGGACAAGGGTCATTTCGGCCGACTTTTGGCTGATCGCGCCGATAAGTTTCGGGCACCTGCTCCCCGCGCCCTCCCGGATCCATCATGCCGCCCGGAGCTGCTCGGCGCTGGGGTGCTGCCATCGGCGTTTGAGCTTGCGTCATGCCGCCGGCTTCAGGATGTAAAAACTGCTGCTGGCTTGGATTCATGACGGTTTGCATTTTCTCCTCGCGAACCGCCTGCACTTTGAACAAAAATTCAACCACTTCATCTTTAATCGACGCCGTTAGCTGTTCAAACATGGCAAAAGACTCCCGCTGATACTCCACCAGCGGATCCACCTGTCCGTAAGCACGCAAATGGATGCCTTCGCGCAATTCATCGATAGACCGCAGATGTTC